>JAUPKT010000168.1 GCA_030837305.1 Thermodesulfobacteriota bacterium | reverse complement strand
GAATCTTGAGGAAGACCGGCTTGACGTCCATGTGATTGAGGAGAGTACACGTGGTTTTCTGGGCATTGTAGGGCAACGTGATGCACGCATCAGGGTAACCGTTAAAGAAATGCCTCGGGAGCTGACCGAGGAGATCCTTGGGGATTTGCCAAGCGTCTTCCCTCCTGAACAGGATGCTGAAATAAGAGAAGCCGGAATGCCGGCCGAGCCCGAGCCCCCTTCGGAACAAAGACAAGAAGAGATGCCGGATGAATCCCAGGATCCCATAGATGAACACACGGTCGAGCAGGTAAAAAAGATTCTCGAAGGTATCCTGGAGCGTATCCCCGTTGAAGCAGAAGTCGTGTCATCTGTTGCAGATGGAGCCATAAACTTGGAGATTCGAGGTGACGGTTCAGGGTTGCTCATAGGAAAAAGAGGACAAACACTGGACGCTCTTCAGTTTGTCGTGAGTAAGTGCGTCAATAAGGGTGCGCCATCGAACAAGAAGGTTGAGGTTACGGTCGATACGGAAAACTACCGGCAAAGAAAAACGGAAAATTTGCGTGAAACAGCCCTCAAAATGAGTCAAAAAGCGAAAAAGACCCTGAAGCCGGTATCGTTCAACCCCATGCCGCCGTCGGAGAGGCGCATCATACACCTGATTCTCGCTGAAGATAATGAAGTCTACACCAAGAGTTACGGTGAGGGCCCCATGAGGCGTATCATAGTGTATCCTCGAAGGGGAGGGGCCAATAAACGCAGACGCCGCTGAGAAGCTCCACGGTCCCATAGTGAACACTCTTTCCGACTACGTGCATGTATCGGCAACAAGAAATGCCGCCATGGCCATATGCCCGGCACCTGCATAAACTTCTCAGAGTAAAACGGGCGCCTCTCGCAGGGTGCCCCATGCTGTCCCCATGAATCAGAACCCCGAAGAACTCTCTGATACCATTGTTGCGCTTTCCACTCCACCCGGCCGCTCGGCCATCGGTCTTATCAGAATGAGTGGGCCCGAAGCCCTGGCCATCACAAAACGCGTCTTTCGACTCCCGGACACCAAGGATCTTCACCATCGCCTCGCAGTGTATGGGCAGGTTATCCACCCGGAGAGCCGGCAGATCCTCGATGACGGCGTGGTGGTATTCATGAGAGGTCCGCACTCTTACACCGGAGAGGATCTGGTGGAGATAGGCCTTCACGGAAGCCCTCTTGTCCTGGAAACCGTAGTCCGGATCCTCACCCAAGAAGGTGCGCGTCTGGCCGAGCGCGGGGAATTTACCCGGAGAGCTTTCCTGGCAGGTAAGATGGATCTGATGCAGGCGGAAGCCGTAATCGACCTCATAGAGGCACACTCTTTGAGTGCCGCTCAGGAGGCCCGAGTTCGTCTCGATTCGTCAATGATGCCCCTCAAGGACCTCTCGGATGCCCTGAAAGACAACTTGGCTCTTATCGAGGCCCATATCGACTTCGATGAGGACGATGAATATCAACTGCCTGACGTGCTTCCGGCAATCAGGAACGTGCTTTCCAGAATGGAAACAGTGCGCCGATACTCAGAAAAAGCCCTGATAATACGAAAAGGCATCCAGGTCTGTATTGCGGGCAAACCAAATGTTGGAAAATCAACACTCTTTAACGCTCTTCTACGGAACGAGAGAACTATTGTGTCACCCATTCCCGGGACCACGCGCGACACAGTGGAGGATAGAATAATTCTTGGGAGTCATGCCCTTGCCTTGTGGGATACTGCGGGAGTTCGAGAATCTGGGAGCATAGTGGAGAATGAGGGGATAAAAAGAACCCTGGATACGATAGAAAAGGCCCATCTCGTCGTTGCGGTCGTGGATGGAACCACAGGAATTGATCAGTTCGACGAAGCAATACTGAAAACCTGCACCTCGAAAAACCTGGTCCTCGTCGTCAACAAAATGGATCTTGTGGTCGACGGGAATGCCATGGATAGTCTCGTAATGAAAGTGGAGCGGCCTACGGCTTTCATAAGCGCCAAGACGGGTCAGGGAATGGCAGCCCTAGAAGATCTCCTGGTGGAACAAATAGATGCCATGACGTCGTGTGGAGAAAGTGAGGGCTCGGTTGCCCTCAACAGCAGATGCCTCCAACTTCTCAATGCCGCGTCCGCTCCTCTGGAGCGGATTCGAAACCTGTTCGGGGAGGGAGTGACACCGTCTCCAGAAATAATTGCGTACGAAATCAGATGCGCATTGTCTCTGCTGGAAGAGATGACGGGCGAAAGGGTCGACGATGGGGTTCTGGATCGGATATTCGAGCGCTTCTGTGTGGGCAAGTGATCATGATAAAATGAAAAGAACGATAGGCACAATTTTGGCCGAGAGCCGCATAAAGCTATAATTTACATGAAGTATTTAATATAACCTACCAAAATCAATTCAGATAAACATCATAAAAAGCTTGACTTTCCCCCCGAATTGCGGTACGAGTTTATTCGACCATGTGGGGATTGGCGCAATCCAGTGCCCATCCAGTGGAGTAAATCCGGTGCTCTCCGGGGAAAGGTCGAGCCCAGTGTCACCAATGATATCGGATAGCGGTATGGGGTTGGGCGCTCCGGTTTATCACCGTCTGGAGGTACGCTTATGACATCAAGGGGCCACACGATGATTACCGGGGCCTTAGCGGTTATGGTTGCCCTATACCTAGGGGCGGCTTGTCCGGCAAGCGCGGCGGATTTGGCATCAAGATACCCTGCAAAGGTCCGTGCTCACTCCGGCAATGTAATTGATTCCGGCTATCAAGGGGCAAGACTCGGGAGTTCGAATTCCCAAAGGGATTGGGAGGCGGCAGCCGGGCGCTCTCGAGCCGAGATCCTCTGTCCTAAACGCGGCTACGCGTTTGCTTTGGGGATGCGTCCGGTCTTGAGTACCGTAACCGGCACGGCCAAAGTGGTGAGTCGAGGTGGAGAGGGGACGTATCTTAATCTCCATGGGCATCTCCGGTTGCCTGCCGAAAAGACTCTCTGGGAATTTTATTCCCACCTGAAACTATGGGACAAAGTGGCGGCTCGGTTGGAGTACGCTCCCTGGAAATGGACAGGGTCGGGTCACATTCCTTCGGATGGTAATCTTGCGGGTCTCCTTTTAAGAAAGGACGATGCAATACAATCCGATCTCGCCATAACATCTCTCATTCTCGGAGCCGACTACGAAGTGTCGTTTGGACGCAACGTGGTCTTCGGCCCAAATGGAGATCTCCACATCATAAAATGGACGCAGCGTGTGACCAAAGGAAACGGGGATGCCATGGATTTCTCCCAAACCCTGCTTCAGCCTGCTATCGGGGGCCACCTCAGATACGAGCCGGAGAATACGGGGTATTTTTCATGGTTCAAACCATATGTTGAAATGCGTTTTAGCTGGATGAGTTTTGATGGACTTGGGCTTTCGACCTGGGACATGGCAGCGGGTGTAGCCCCTCCGGTGAGCAGGAATGTTGATGCAGGATTCAAGCTCGGATACAAGCAATGGAAGCTTGAGGGAAACAGGAACAGGTTGTATAGCGATGTTGCAGTCGAAGGCCCGTATCTGGATTTTGCACTTCACTTCTAAAAAAAGTTAGATTCCATCCCCATTCATTCAGCTGTTCCACAGGGCTTCAGCCCTGTGGAACTGTTTTATCCAAGGCTTCAACTTGACAGCCAATCATTAACACCATAAAATTTATAGGAAAGTTCTTGGCGAGGGTCCCCATACTTTCGATAAGGGACTGGCCGAGACATTTGGCGGGGAGATTGGTTGAGGTCACGTGAAGAGTTTTGCAAAATATGTGAGAGCCCGAGCACAAATCTTGGGAAAAAGTCAAAAAGCGCTCGCTCAAGAATTGCAAGTATCTCCGGCATATATATCGCAACTCTTCACCGGCAAGAAGCATCCCCCGGATTTGGGCCGTCCACGGAATCGCGCCCAGTTGAGCATTTGGTCGGCCAGTTTACAGGTATCTGAGTCTGATCTCGTCGATATCGTGCGACACGAGTTGCACAAGGTTCCTCTGAAGCCCGTTCCGAGATTTCCAAGAATGAGGTCTCTCTTATTGCAGCGTATGAGTAGGCAGCAGTCGAGACTGACGAACGAAATTAGGTACCTAGAGCTGCATCCTGCGGAGGCTCGTGTAATAGACCTCTTGACCAGGATCTATTTGTTTACGAACCAACAAGGTCATGGACAGAGAGCATATGCGCCGGCGAGGCTCAGAACGTTCACCATTCAGGCAAGAACAAACCGACAGTTTGTAGAGGAAGCCCTGCTGGAGTACATAAAAGACAAACCGTTCCAGTGGACATGGGACAGTGAGCGGAATGAGGCGCAAATCAACTCAGAATCAGGAGAAATAAGAGAAGCCATGAGTGCCGTTGAACTGTTGCTTTCCAGCCCCACTGGAGGCCGACAGACGGTCAGCGTGCCCATAGTCGGCCACGTAAGTGCCGGCGAGGGCTTCGAATATACAGATGGAGGATATGCGGCAGGCGAGGGTTTTGAACAGGTTCCCATGCCCCCGGGCGTTCATGCCTCTCTCTCGCAGCAACTTTACTGTGTCAGGGTCAGGGGCAACAGTCTCAGCGATTTTTTTGGTGACGGCACATTACTTTTCGTCAAACCGGAATCACGGGAGGAAATTCGAGATGGAGATCTCGTCATATTCAAGGACCGGACCAGTGGAAAAGCCTTTGTGAAGAAGACGAGGCTGGCTGGGGAACAAATGATTCTTAGGTCCATGAATCCTCACTATGAGGACATGATCATGAAGAAGTCCGACCTCATGCTTCTGGAACGGGTTGTGGCCGTGGTCTTCTGAGATCAACCGAGAAGTTTTCAACGAGGGATATGGGAATGACATGACCAGACTTACCGCCATTTTGATAGGTATGCTGTGCGTTATACCCGCCTTTTGCAATGGCCTCCCACCGCACCTGGAAACAGTGCCGGAGGGCTTTCGATACGGATTTCCACCGTCAGTTGATAGGAAAGGATTGGTCTTTGCCGGGCAGGAGGTTCCCCTTGAGAGACCTGATGTCAGGGCAAGAATCCTTCACGAGATTAATTATCTCTTACTTGATAGACGTTCCAAAGTGGTGGTTTGGTTGGGTCGTGCCGATGCCCTCAGAGCAACCATTTCCCCGATCCTGAAGAAATATGATTTGCCTCCCGAGTTCATTTACCTGGCTGCAATTGAAAGCAATTTTAATGGGAGAGCCCTGTCTTCAGCAGGTGCTTATGGGTATTGGCAATTCATCAAGTCCACCGCACTGAAAGGTCCCTCCGGATGTGATCAGTACGACTGGAAGATGAACATCACGCCCTGGAAGGATGACAGGGCCGATATTGTCCATTCCACTCATTCCGCTGCACGCTACCTGGCGTGGATGAATCGAGTCAAGAAAACTTCCACTGACGGCATCCCGGAAAAAGAGGGTTTTCATGATTGGTTCCTCACTGCGGCTGCCTACAATGCGGGACCGACACGTGTGTTACAACGAATGCAGTTATATGGAACCTCTTCGTACTGGGACACCCCACTACCGAAGGAAACAGAGCAATATGTGCCACGATGGATTGCTCTAGGGATCATTAGCCGAAACCGAGATTTCTACGGAGTTCAGTCGCCGCCGTCTAAGCCGGTAAACTTTGACACGGTGGGTAAGATCGTACTTCTCAAGGACTTACCGCTTTCCACCGTTGCCAAACTACTTGGCGTGAGTCCTCGGACTGTATGGGAGCTTAATTCAAGTATTTCCCTGGAAAAATCCGTTTTCCCCGCCAAATCGTCTGGATCAAAGGTCTCCCATAATATCCACGTTCCAAAAGGGTCGGGAAAACAACTCCTCGCCCAACTGGCCGCGCAGGGGTACACCAAGAAGAAGAATTGATGCATTTCCACCAAGAGTTCCGGCTCTCACATAAATGCTCCTTGTCAGGGGGCGAGGTTTCAGGGACGCATGTGGGTTGCCACGAGCACGACGCATGCATGGTCGCAAACGGGAAGGCATTCCCCTCTCACCCAGGCCCTGAGATACAGGCCATCTCCGGTCATGAGATTATGCGTCCTACCCTCAACCATGATCTTTAGGGTTCCGGACACGCAATACAAAAATCTGTCCATGGCCTCATCCGGAATCCCGAATGCTTCTGAGGCCCCTTCAATCTTGATCTCTCGCGCCTGCAAGGCAGCTTTTTGAACGTACGACGTTAAAGAGTTCATGAACAATCCAGGTCCTCCATCACTTTCTTTCACGCATTTGATGGACGGACAAAACACCGCTCTCCCGTATAAGACATCATTGAGAAGTTCTCCGACCTTCATGTTGAAGGCGTCGGCAATCTTGACCAATGTGCTGAGGGTCGGAGAAGTTTTATTCAATTCGATGGAGCTAAGATTGGAAGCAGCAATTCCCGTCAATCGGGACAAGGTTGTGAGGGATATCCCTTTCTCCTTCCTGAACATCCGTATTTGGCGGCCAAGGTCTCTCTGAGAATCCTTCATGGTTGTTCCTCTGCAAGAGCGAGCGTCGTCAGGCATCACGCATGGAAAATGCCTGATCAAAGTCTAGTCGAACAATGCGTCACGCAGATCTGTGACGCGCTGCAATCCGATAATACTAACATCGGCCTGGGAACGAAGTCCTGAGACATCGGAAACCGGCAACAATATTCGCCGGAATCCGAGCCGAACCGCCTCGTTTATGCGATCTGCGCATCTCGAAACTCTGCGAATTTCGCCGGAAAGCCCGACCTCGCCGATCACCAGAGAACCTGCACGTATGGGCCTATCCACTACTGAGGACAAGAGAGATGCAAACACGGCAAGATCCGCCGCAGGTTCCGTAGCGCGAATTCCTCCAACTGCGTTGACAAAGACATCGTGGTCTCCCAAGTTCAAGCCTAATCTCTTTTCCATGACAGCCAGCAGCAACGCAAGGCGAGGTGATTCTACCCCGATGCATGTCCGTCTCCCTTGCCCTAGGACAGGCCCGGTCACCAGCGCCTGAATCTCGGTCAGTATGGGTCGCGAACCCTCCATGAGCCCAGTCACCACAGAACCGGAAACTGCTTCTGGACGCTCCGACAGGAAAAGTTCGGAAGGATTTGTCACCTCTTCCAGACCGAATTCGTGCATCTGGAACACCCCGATCTCACTTATTGGTCCGAAACGATTCTTTACGGCACGTAAAATCCGGAAAGGATGACCGCGGTCACCCTCAAAATACACAACAGTATCCACCATGTGCTCCAGCATCTTTGGTCCTGCTATGGCACCCTCTTTCGTGACGTGACCCACGATGAGACAAGATGAGGAGCTTGCTTTGATACGTTGAATTACCCGGCCTGCTACCTCTCTGACCTGTGATACGCTGCCTGGATGTGATTCCACATCCTGACAAGAAAAGGACTGTATGGAATCAATCACTATTACGGCAGGCTGCACCTGCTCCAGTTTGTCCACAAGGGGTTCGAGCCGATTCTCTATTAAGATCAAAAAATCGGGACTGCTTATCCCGAGTCTATCCGCCCGTAGTCTAAGCTGCTCTGCGGATTCTTCACCGGACACGTAGAGTGTTTTGAGACCCCTGGCCGAAAGATTGGCAAGCGCCTGCATGAGCAAAGTACTCTTTCCGATGCCCGGATCTCCAGCCACGAGGACAACGCTTCTCCGCACGAGTCCGCCTCCGAGGACTCGATTCAGCTCCCCGAGGCCGAGCGTCAGCTTCTGTTGAGGCTCAGAAGAAATATCTGTGATGGGAAGCACAATTCCGCCATCGGCATCAACGAGGGGCTTCGCCTGTGAGATTTCCCGCGTAATTTTGGTCTCGACAACTGAGTTCCAGGCGCCACATCCCTGGCATTTCCCCATCCATTTTGGGAATTGCTTCCCGCATTCCTGACATACGAATAGAGTTTCCGTTTTCAAAGGGTGCACCCTCGCGTCAATCCATTGCCAGCTCTTCTTACCACGGCGAAACAACCATGGTATTATGTGTCAATGAATACGTCTGTGCCTCGTTATCGAACCTTGTCAGCCTG
>JAUPKT010000167.1 GCA_030837305.1 Thermodesulfobacteriota bacterium | reverse complement strand
GAGTGATTGATGAGAGATCCGTCAGAATCCTTGGCATTCTAATAAACTGAGATTGCTTCGTCGTCATTGCGAGCAAAGCGAAGCAATCTCGATAGATCTTTAGGCTACACTCACACTTCAAATATCGTCTGAAATATAGATAACCTTGCTGCCCTGGGGTTCGAACCGGAACGGCAATTCCTGGAGTTCCACAAGGGCGCGACGCACGCGAGCCTGATTTTGGGGTTCCACGTAGAAGAGCAGAAAACCGCCTCCTCCTGCACCGAGGATTTTTCCTCCCAGTGCTCCGGCATTCATGGCCTTCTCATAGTATTCGTCAATTGAGTTATTCGTAATAGCATTTACCAACGTTTTCTTGTGCAGCCAACTTTGGTGGAGGATGTCTCCGAATTGATTCAGTGAACGACCTTCCCGTACGACATCGAGTAGTCCTCCACACAGTTGTTTCATCTTCCTCAGGACTTCGATTTTGGACTCGGTGCAATCATTTTGGACACGGAGTATGTCAGTCGCACGCCGCGTCACGCCCGTGTAGAAGATCATCAGGTTGTCTTGGAGTGTTTCGCGAGTCGCGGCATTGCAAACGATTGGATCCACGTACACGGAATCATCCTGATTGAACCGGATATGGCAGAAGCCCCCGTAAGCAGCTATGTATTGATCCTGTTTACCGATGGGGTCATGCAGTCGTTCAATTTCAATCTCACACGCCTCCTGAGCCAGTTGAGCTGCAGATACGTATTCCCCTTTGAACGCGTGCAGGGCGTGGAGGAGTCCAACAGCGTAGGTGCTGGATGAACCCAACCCTGTGCCTGCAGGAATATCGGCCATGGAGGCTATCTCCACGCTGTCGATGACACCGGTGAGTTTCATGGCTTCCCGTATGATCGGATGGCGGATATCTTCCACCGAGTCGACCAGTTCGGAATCCGAATATTTCAGCAGTATTCGATTCTCAAAATAGGGACTGAGCCTATTAATCGTTATGTAGACATACTTGTTGAGGGCGGAGCTGACCACCTCGCCTTGTTCAAGGCGATAGAAGGAGGGCAAATCGGTTCCTCCGCCACAAAAGCTTATCCGGAGCGGTGTTCGAGTGATGATCATACCGGTTCCCCAAAGTTGCGTGGTGGTCTCACGGGGCTAATTTCTCGGAACTCGTGTTGCGCATGTGCGATATGACACGATGTGCAAAGCCTGAGCAGGAAACCTCTTGAGCGTTTTCCATCAGTCTCGCCAGATCGTATGTTACGGTTTTGGCCTCAATTGCCTCTGATATGCCTTCTTCGATTATGTCTGCCACATCGTTCCAGCCCAGGTGTTTGAACATCATGCATCCGGACAAGAGCATGGAGCACGGGTTTACCTTGTCCTGTCCGGCGTATTTCGGGGCACTGCCGTGGGTTGCTTCAAAGATGGCGCAGCGGTCCCCTACATTCGCTCCAGGCGCCATACCCAAGCCACCGACTTGCGCAGCCAGAGCGTCCGACAAATAGTCTCCATTGAGATTCGGCATTGCGAGCACATCATATTCCGCGGGTCTGAGCAAAATTTGCTGAAACATGGCATCGGCAATACGGTCATTTACGAGTATCTTTCCTTCAGGAATGTTGCCGTGATGGAGGCTTTCGAAGTCGTTTTCAGAGAGGAAGACATCGCTGAATTCTTCGTGAACAAGCTCGTAGGCCCAATCCCGGAATGCTCCTTCGGTAAATTTCATGATGTTGCCTTTATGCACTATCGTTACCCTGCGTCTGCCATTGGTCATGGCAAAGCGCATTGCAGCCCTCATTAACCTTTTCGTTGCATACGGGCTCATGGGTTTTATGCCGATCCCCGAGGAAGGGTCCACACGAGTTTGCATGGACTCTCTGAGGAATTCGATAACCTTTGCAGCTCCCTCACTGCCGGAAGGCCATTCAATGCCCGCATAGACATCCTCGGTGTTTTCGCGAAACAGCACCATATCAACCAGTTCTGGTTTCAGGACGGGTACGGGAGTTCCCGGAATGTATTTCACGGGACGTATGCAGGCATAAAGATCCAACTCTTTCCTAAGGGTCACGTTGATACTTCTTATGCCTTTCCCGACCGGCGTGGTCAAAGGCCCTTTGATCACGACCCGTGCGGCTCTGATGAGATCGAGGCTGCCGGCGGGTAGATGCTCTCCTGAGTTCCTGAAGGACTTTTCTCCTGCCGGAATTTCTCTCCAATGGATCCGTCTCATACACCGTGATACGATTTTGACCGCCTCGTCGAACACGAGCCGTGAAGCTGACCAGATATCGGGACCAACGCCATCTCCCTCGATAAAGCCTATTATTGGATCACCGGGAACATTCAAAGGCTCATTGGATTCTCCGTTTATCCAATGGCTTTCCTCCCTCAACATGGACTCTTCCGGATTCATGAGTCAGATCTCCAGTAACAGCATTATGGGCATTGCATAAAGGTTGAGCTTGACACGCCTCTCCACCAGAAGCTATTTTTTAATGTCGCGCACAAACTCACGGTGGAGATTCTTATGCACATCATCGTCCTCGTCAAGCAAGTTCCCAACACTTCCGATGTTCGGATCGATCCCAAGACGGGAAACCTCGTCAGGGAAGGTGTAGAAAGCGTCATGAATCCCGAGGACAGGCACGCTCTGGAAGCAGCCTTGCAGGTCAAGGACAAGATTGATGCCTCAGTGACAGCCATCTCCATGGGGCCGCCCCAGGCCATAGAGGTGCTGTGCGAAGCGCTGGGCATGGGAGCGGATCGAGGCGTTCTCGTATCAGATAGGGCTTTTGCCGGTGCAGACACGTGGGCTACATCGACAACTCTTGGGCTCGCCATCAGGCGCCTTGGAGAGTTTGATCTGATTGTGGCCGGTCGCCAAGCCATTGATGGAGACACAGCACAAATCGGCCCTCAAGTCGCTGAATTCCTCGGGATACCTCAATTGACCTATGTGACTTGGGTCGACGTCGAACCACAAAAGGTTACCGTGGAACGGCGCGTGGAGACGGGTTGTGAACGTGTAGAAGCCCCTACACCGGTCCTGCTGACCTGTTTGTCTGCCATTAACCGTCCGAGATACCCTACCGTTGCCGGGCTCCTCAATTCCACCGCACCCCGCGCCCCCATAGAAGTCTGGAACGCCGCAGACATAGGAGCCAAAGCATACGACGTGGGGCTCTTGGGATCGCTGACTCAGGTAATGGAGACTTTTACACCAAAGGAAGCTCGGAATACCGAATACTTGGAAGGAACACCATCCGCAATAGCCTCGGCGCTCATTGAAGCATTTCGCGGAAAGAACATACGCCTGGGAGACTAGTATGGCCATCCACATCGAGTTAGAAAAATGCAATGGCTGCGGAAAATGCTCACGGTCGTGCCCTTATCAAGCCCTGGAAATGCAAGATAAGAAGGCCGTTTGGTTCGAAGACCGTTGTACCTTATGCGGAGCATGCCTCACGAGTTGCAAGTTCGAAGCCCTCTCGGGCCGAATCCCGGAAAGAACCGTACCCGATTTTGCCGATTATAGGGATGTATTGGTTTTCGTAGAGATGCAAAATGGTGCATTTCACCGGTCAGCCACGGAACTGTTGGGTTGTGCACGGGGATTGGCGGATGAGCTGGGCGAGAGGGTTCTCGCACTTGCAGTCGGTTCGTCTACTCCGGATCGACTCGGCGATCTCATTTCCCACGGAGCTGATGAATGCTTGTTCCTTGAAAATCCTGCTTTGGAATATTACCAGACGTGTACGTACGCGTACGTTTTATGCGAGGCAATCCGGCGCTCCAAACCATCGATCATGCTCATTGCAGCCACTCCATTGGGGAGAGATTTGGCCCCCCGGGTGGCCCGTCGAATGGGTCTTGGTCTCACTGCGGACTGCACGAAGCTGTCCATTGATCCCAACGAAAGAATACTGCTTCAGACAAGACCGGCATTCGGCGGAAACATTATGGCTACCATTGTGAGCCGTTATTCTCGGCCCCAGGCTGCTACAGT
>JAUPKT010000166.1 GCA_030837305.1 Thermodesulfobacteriota bacterium | reverse complement strand
TGTTGCCAACGACGACATTGCCGGTGTTCACTGCCACTCCCATTTCAAGATGGGGCAGTCCGTCGCATTCATTCATGTCATTTATCTCGTTCATGGCAAGCTGCATTTTGATTGCACATGCAACCGCTCGGGCTGGATGGTCATCCAACGGCTCCGGCGCCCCGAAAAACGCAAGAATGCCGTCCCCGATGATCTCGTCGATGGTGCCCCGAAACTCAATGAGAATGTCCACCATCTTGGCCAGATAGCGATTGAGAAATGTTATAACCTGCTCTGGACTCATGGTGGAGGTCATGGCCGTGAAGCCCCTGAGATCTGACATGATCATGGATATCTCTCGACTCTCTCCGCCCAGGCGCAAGCCGTCTTTTGATTCGAGCAGACGATTTACCACCTCTTTGGTCAAATATCGCCCAAAGGTATCCCGTATGAAATCACGCTCTCTGAGACCATTTGCCATTTGGGTCAAGGCCCCTGCAAGTTGCCCTACCTCGTCCGTGCTCTTTATGTGCGACAGGTCAATGTTCAGGTCTCCAGTAGCAATCTTGTCAGTGGCCGCGGCCATGCTGCGCAAGGGTTTGGCGATTGATCCTGCCACAAACAAACTTGCCACCAGCAAGAGCGAGCTTCCCCCTATGGCCATTACCAGTGTTGCCCTGTGAAGGTTGACGACTTCGAACAGGAGTTCGGACTTTGGGAAAACCGCTCCAATCACCCAGCCGGGCGAGGGAATCTTTGCATACGCAAGATATGCTTCCTCTCCGCCCACCTCATCTCTGAGGTCAACAAATCCGTTCTCATCCCGTATCATGGAGCGGCCTACATCCCGCCATTTAGAGCTGTTTCGCTCCTCAGCAAGACTGAAAATCGACTCTCTCATGATCAACTGCGGATTCTTGTGGGCAACAAAAGTTCCCGTATCCGTGATGATGAAACTGTACCCGGTCTTTCCAACGGAAATGGACTCGACCACTTGGTTGAGCCACTCCAGGGAGACATCGGCCGTTACAATCCCGGAATAGGTTTCCGCGGTACGACTTTCCGATGATTGAACGTTATGGCCTCTGAAGAAAGGCACCGAATACGTGACCATGAGAATGTTTCCCCCACCCTCGTCAAAGTATGGTGGGATCCAAACAGGCCTTCCGAGTATCTTGGGAATGTGGTACCAGTCTTTTTGAAGATAATTGTAGGTACCTGCATCCAGCTGTTCGTACCCGATGCCATCGGGGGTCTTGAAAAAGTAGGGTGCAAAACCCGAGATCCCGGGTTTGAACCCGTCCGGTTCAAATGCCACAGCAGATCCAAAGACCTCAGAATTGTTCTCGACTGTATTGCGGAGTAGACTCAGAAGTCTCTTCTTGTCGTCGCCGATTCGGGTGTTCTCCAAATTGTGGGCCAAGTTCCGGGCGACTTTCTCCACCACCCTGAATTCCTGTTCAACTTTATTGGCGGCCGCTGCAGTAACGCCTCGAGCGGTTTCCTCAGCCTCCTGGAGTATTATTTTCTTTGTCTGGGCGTAGCTGTAAACCAATACCACGCCAAGCACCACCAGACTGCCAAACCATATCAGCAACGTTATCTTTAGTCTTAGACTGCTGTGAAGAAACTTCCTCATCGAGGCCCCCGATAAAAATCCTCAAACGAAGGAATATTCTTTATGAAATCGTATTCCGTCAACTGGTGGCCAACATATTCATAGTCTTTGGATTTTAGTTTTCCGATATCCGACAAGCCGTCGGGCAACATGATGAGATCTCTCATCCGTTGCAGCATCCATCTCTGGTGCGGCCTGTTCGTGCCCGTGTGCGCTGCATTTGCATATTTCAAAACGATATCAATGGCTTGTTCCTGGTTTTCAAATGCCCATTTCCAACCCCTGAGCGATGCGTCGACGAAGTCACGGCACATTTCCGGATCGGACTTATATGTGTCCTCCATGGCGTACAGACCGTCTTCTGGAAAATTCGGACCGGACTCATTCATGAAAAAAACCGTTACTTCATCCCGATTGATGCCGCTGTTGAGTATTGCGTGGTACTCGTTGTACCACATGGCTGCCATAGCATCTACGGCACCTTTCAGGAACAAGGCTTCCGAAGAATAGTTGGGAATCGTTTGGACCGCGATTCCATGCTTGCGAAAGAACATAAGTGGCTGCAAGTAAAAGTGCCCCACCCACACGCCCACCTTCCGGCCGTTCAAGTCTTCGGGGATCTTTATGTCCGGCCTTGCAACCAACAGAAGCGAGGAACGCTGCACAATTTGGGAGAGACAGACGATCTTTTTCCCCGCGGCCCTTTCCTCTATGGCATTGGCAAGCCAGCACGTGCAGAAGGTTGCCTGTCCTGATGTCAATCTCTCCAGAGGCGGCTTGTCGGGTCCACCTTGAAGGAGAGTGAGATCGATCCCTGCCTCTCGGTAGAATCCTTTCTCAAGAGCTACCATGTACCCCGCAAATTGGGCCTGGGGAATCCATTGGGGCATGAGCGAAACGGTTTTCAGTCCTTTGCGGGGCTCTTGCGCCCACAAAGGAAGAAGTGAACCTAAGGCAAGGATTACTGAGATGGCCATCACAAAGAACTTCATGTCAAGAATCCTTCCGGAAAGGAAAGAGCCTTTACGGGGGGCTTAATCGTCCTGAAACTGTGGGGTACGCCTATCAAAGAAGGCGTGAACTCCTTCGGAGAAATCTTTGCTCCGATAGGCCTCTCGCCGTAACTGCTGTATCTCCTCGAAGTCATCAGGGTTGATGGCGGGTCCATCAGTCAGCTTTCTCAACTCAACTTTAAGGAGGCGAATGACCTTCGGTGCTCGGGAAGCAATCGTTTCAGCGATCTGAAAAGTGGCGTTCTCCAAGTCTTCGGGCTCTACCATCCGGTTGAGCAGCCCGAATCGAAAAGCCTCTTCCGCTGAGAGTTGTTCGGCCGTGAAGAGCATCCCCTTAATAATGTGGAGAGGCAGCACGCCGAGAAAGTGAGTGAGGCCGGCGGCGTTATACGGTAAGCCGATTTTTGCGGGTGTAATTGCGAATGTGACCGAACTGGCCCCAACCAGCATATCGCACGTCATTGCAAGATCGCATGCACCACCCCAGACGGTGCCCTCGATCATGCCGATTACCGGGACAGGGAACCCCCGAACCCTATGCAGTAGTCTCTCAAACGGAATATTCCACGTCAGAGGATCCTGTCCGTCCAGAGGAATATCCTTCATATTGTGCCCCGCCGACCAAACTAATGCATTCGGGTAGGCTCTGAGGATCACGACGCGAACCCCTGTTCTCTCGAACTCATCCAATGCGTTGAGAATACCGGCGACCAGCTCGGAACTTAAACAATTCGCCTGATGGGGATTATTCATGGTAACGATCCCGATATTGTTGGCCCTAATTTGGGTGTCCACCAGGCAGGCAGAGTTCGACGCAGCTATTTCATCCATATCTCAGTCTCCTTCTGTTATCACTGCTTGAAATAGTTTCTTATCTTGTCATTATCAGAACCCAATGCGGGCGGTGGAGTGTCCGCGCAGGAAGAATCGAAACCTCCGAACTTGATTGGATTGCCTGGAAACTGCCGCTTGCCGATTGTTACGATCATGTCACGTTCTATGATCTGCTGCATTTGTTCCGCTTCCGTCACGGTCTGCACCAGTCCTGCCGGTATGCCGGATTCCTGCAATTTTGCCGACCACACTTTTGCGGGTTGAGTCTTGAGAACAGCTTCAATAGACTCTTTCAGTGATTCCTGGTTCTGCATCCGTTTATCGTTAGTCGTGTAGCGAGAATCGGTCTTGGCTGCCGTCAGACCCAAGGCGTCGCACATTTTTCCGAACAGTTGGTCGTTCCCGCAACAAATAGCCAGCATACGATCTGCGCATTGAAAAGCGTCGAAAGGAGCAATAGAGGGGTGAGCATTCCCGATTCTTGTAGGATCGATATGTTCGGCCAAGGCGTCCATTAGTCCGTGTTCCAGGAGAGTAAAAGTCCCGTCCAGCATCGCAACATCTATGGTGGTGCCTTTTCCTGTTCTCTGGCGTCCCACGAGAGCCGTCGTAACGGCCGCATACGCAAAGAGTCCGGCAGTGAGGTCAGAGATCGATGTTCCGACCCTCGTAGGCTTACCATCAGGAAACCCTGTCACGCTCATCAACCCGCTCAATGCCTGAACTACGGTGTCATATGCAGGCTCAAGTTTCATGGGCCCTGTTTGCCCGAATCCGGATATGGAACATACGATGAGGCTAGGATATTGTTTAAGGAGATCATCTGGGGCCAAGCCAAGCCTTTCCATGGTTCCAGGCCGAAAATTCTCCACAACTACATCTGCTCTGGAAATCATCTTTTTTACCAGACTTAGGTCGTCAGCATCCTTAAGGTTGAGGGTGATGCTCTCCTTGCCCCTGTTCACGAATTCAAAATAGACAGAAGAGTTGTCTTCGTAGAAGGGGCCAAAAGCTCTGCTGTCATCGCCAGTTCCCGCTTTCTCAATCTTAATCACTCGTGCCCCTTGGTCAGCCAGCATCATCGTACAAAATGGCCCACTCAGAACATGGGTAAAATCTACGACCAAGATACCGCTCAAGGGTTTGCTCTTCAGATCCCCGCTCATTGAATCCTCTTCCTCCAATTCATTCGATGTAGTCGTTCATATTCTCATTAATACCGCGTACGGTCTACTCGGATTTTCAATTCGGATTTTCAATTCGTCTATCAAATCCTCTGAAAAAAACTGTTCAAAGTCATTTCCCTTGAAGAATTCGTCCAAGTAGAGGAGATTCTGTTACGCACGATTTGCTGGAGAGAACTTCTCGATGAGCTGATTCTTCTCAATCTTGCCCATCGCGTTCCTCGGCAAAGCATCCATCATAACTACCATTTTGGGACACTTATAACCTGCAAGTCGCTCTTTGCAGAACAT
>JAUPKT010000165.1 GCA_030837305.1 Thermodesulfobacteriota bacterium | reverse complement strand
TTGCCGCAGTGGGAATTGCAAAGAAAAAGGAAGACGTGCCGCCGTCGTCTTGTTGCGGCACAGGCCAGTCATCGTCTCCCTGCTGCAGTTCAGGAAGCAAGGACGACCCGGCAAAGCCTCTTACCTAAGAAAACCCGTCCTAAGAAAACAGGGTGATAGAAATCACCTATCACCCTGTTCCTGTATTCCGCGCTTGCACATCACGAATTGAATCAAACAGCTTTTGCAAGCCTCTCTTCCAAAAGTTTTACCTGCTCGTTGAACTCCTTCGGCAGTCTGTCTCCGAAGGTAGTGTAATGTTCCTTAATAAGTGGTACTTCTGTGCGCATCTCTCCGGCATCGACCGTTAAGAGTTCCTGGAGCGCTGCGGCTGAAATATCCAGTCCGCTCAAGTCAAGGCTTTCTGGGGTTGGAAGTCGCCCTATGGGCGTGTCAATCGCTTGGGCTTTGCCATCCACTCGCTCGAAGATCCACTTAAGGACCCGGCAGTTTTCTGCATAGCCGGGCCACAGGAAGTGCCCTTGACTGTCCCTGCGAAACCAATTGACATAGTATATTCTCGGGAGAAGCGATGGGTCGGTCATTTCGCCGATCTTCAGCCAGTGCGAAAAATAGTCACCCATGTGGTATCCGCAAAAGGGCAGCATGGCCATGGGGTCTCTTCGTAACTGTCCGACCTTTCCCGCTGCTGCCGCGGTGGTCTCGCTGCTGGTGATGGACCCGATGAACGTGCCGTGTTGCCAATCAAACGCCTCTGTCACCAGAGGAATTACCTGGCCCCTGCGTCCTCCGAAGAGTATGGCGTCCACCGGAACACCGTCAGGATCTTCCCATTCCGGTGCAATGACAGGGCATTGGGCCGCAGGCGTCGTGAATCTCGCATTTGGATGGGCTGCCGTCCTGCCGCATCCGGGATACCACGGCCTACGTAGCCAGTCCATGACCTCAGGGGGCTCTTCCTCGGTCATGCCTTCCCACCAGACATCTCCTTCAGGGGTGAGGGCGCAGTTCGTGAAAATGGAACTGTGGGAAGCCGCGAGAATTGCATTAAGATTCGTTTTCATGCTGGTGCCCGGCGCCACCCCAAAGAACCCGGCCTCAGGGTTGATGGCCCTCAACCTTCCATCCGTACCGAACTTCATCCAGGCTATGTCGTCGCCAATGGTCTCCACTTTCCAGCCCGGTATGGTGGGCACGAGCATCGCCAGGTTGGTCTTGCCGCACGCAGAGGGAAATGCCCCGGTAAGGTAATGGACGCGTCCTTCAGGATTCGTCAACTTCAGGATGAGCATATGTTCCGCCATCCAACCTTCATCCCTGGCTTGCACCGACGCAATGCGGAGTGCGTGACATTTTTTCCCCAACAATGCATTGCCACCGTAGCCTGAGCCGAAAGACCATATCTCTCTGGTGTCGGGAAAGTGACATATATACTTGTGTTGTGCATTGCACGGCCACGGAGCGTCCGGGGCTGATTTTTCCAAAGGTGCTCCCACTGAGTGGAGTCCACGAACGAAGTCACCTTCTTCTCCTAATACTTCCAAGACTTTATTGCCTACTCGAGTCATGATATGCATATTGGCAACAACGTACGGGGAATCCGTCAACTCGACCCCTATTTTTGCGATGTGTGATCCCGTCGGGCCCATGCTGTAAGGAATGACGAACATCGTGCGGCCTCTCATGGATCCGTCAAAAAGTGAAGAGAGGGTTCTCTTCATATCCATTGGATCTGCCCAGTTATTGGTCGGGCCGGCGTCTTCCCGACGAACCGAACAGATAAATGTTCTGTCCTCGACCCGGGCGACGTCCAGGGGGTCCGACCTTACATAAATGCTGTTGGGTCGTTTGGAATGATCCATCCAGATGGCGGTACCCGCTTGGACCATGAGTCGCATCATCAATTGATATTCTTCTTCTGTCCCATCGCACCAATAAATTCGATCCGGCCTGCACATTGCAGCCATCTGCTCGACAAATTCCAAGAGTTTTTGGTTCCTGGTCATGCGGATTCCTTTCGTATGGGGAGAAAATAAAGGCCGGTTCACTTGCGCCCTGCGTGACGTAAAGGAGACATATTATATTATTGCTCGGTCAACGGGAAGACAAAAATGGGCCTTTGAGCAGTTAATGAGAGGTTCAGCCTGCATTGATATTGCCTTTTTTGTCCAAAGAGAGTACGTCTTCTTCGACAGTAGACCGTGGAGTGTAGCTTTGCCACACGGACCTCTCTTGCCGGAGTCATATCAGCGCATTGTCGAGCAATCCATGAAGTCCCATCCGATATGCTCTCAGACGCAGGAACTGCCATGGAACCGGCTTATGAAGGGTGCCGTGTTTTTGTGCGCTGTCTGCATATTTTTTGTGCCGGCGTGCGTCCCACTAATCTCTACCCAGCAGAAAGAGACTCGGGAATCATCTTCCTCTTTGATCAAGCCGACTCTGCAGGACCGTCCCACGGAAGACACTCTGGAACCCACCCATGGAAAAGGGATGAACAAGGCGTCCCAGGAGAGCGGGGAGAAAAACGCCTCTTCCCATCAAGGGTTATGGAAGCGTATCGCAGGTGTGGTTCAGCCGACGCGACAACCCGAAAAACCGTCTCAACCGGCAGGTCTTATCAAACCGATCCTATCCGAGAGTTCAAATTCGAGACCTACCTCCCCGTTAGGCTCGGGCGAGGACAAGACTCCGAAGGCTTCTGATGCGGCATCCGGGGCATCCCTTGAACCAGGTGGGGGCAAAACTCCCCGAGGTCAATCGCAATCGGCACGAACCAAGGGGTCCCGGTCGGGTAAGGAATTTAGTGAATTCGATCGACCTGACGAGGAAGATTCAGAATTTCTCCAGGAAACCCAGAAGAGCAGGCCTGGAGCAGATGACGTTGCCATCGAGGGCAAGGGCCATTCAAGAGAACAAGCCATGGCTGCCGCCGATGATAAGACTGATTCTCTCCGGAAACATGATCATTCTAAGTACGTCACAACAATCAGGCATAAGGCAATCGACATGGTGAATAAGGAAACTGACTGTGATGTTGCGCGCCTGTGTCGCGATTCTTTGACGGACGAGTGGTCCCTAGCTCTTTATTTCAAAGCTGCTGCATCATACTTCTGCGTTATTTATACGTGGGACGAAATCGAAGGAAGATGGGAAAAATCGTTTACATCGGAGAAACGACCATTGTCAGGCATGAAAAAGCATTTGGCCTTCTCATCAGCGGGAAAATCGTGCAGGGCGCTCAAGGGTGGTGACAAATCCGATTAGACAGCGTTTCGGTCTTCGAGAAGTTGTTAGCTAAAGACGTTCTTCTATGCTGGTGTCGCCGTGTGGCAGTTGTTTGGGGTGGAGAAGAAATTGTCGGTGAGGCGTCCAAGACACATGAGTTGGTGATCTGAGGCACAGGGTTGCTCAGACGCCGTTTCTACCCTATTCTTAGGTCTATCTCAACGGGATCGCAGGAGGTTACCCCATGCATCCAAGATTCATAAGAGGGCGTAACGCCGATAAATGCCTCACGGAGGCACCTGGTGGCCGTTTGGATTATTTCCTTAGACTCCTAGGCATGTTTGCGTTCTGCATAGTCTTCTTATTCCAGGTTGATTCTTGGGCACAAACGAGAGAGGACTGCAATAAATGCTGCAAGGATACCTTTTCGGATGAGTATTATGCTGAGCAGTGCCGCCTCAAGTGCTTTCGAGATTCGGGACATTGCGCGGGGCTCAAGGCATCTCGGACTCCAGCGCCGCCTCGAGATCAACCGGAGCAGAAAGCCCCTCGCCGTGAAATAGTGAAACCAGACCCTCCGCCCCCCAGACCTGACACACGTCCACCTCAGGAGACCGCAGTCCAGAAGCCGGCCCCTCCTCCGAAGCGGCCACCGGCGTTTCGATGGCCCGAGACCCTCGTGTTGACACCAGGGAGGGAATGGGAGGCGGCAGGGCAAATTCTGGCTGCAAACGGAATTCCACCA
>JAUPKT010000031.1 GCA_030837305.1 Thermodesulfobacteriota bacterium | reverse complement strand
TGCAAAATCGCAAGAGCAGTGGATGCGTCTCTGGCTCCTCACGGCATGAACGTCATGCAGCTCAATGGGCAAGCCGGCAACCAGGTAGTGCCACACCTTCACATGCACTTGGTTCCTCGGTGGTTAGATGATAGACTCACCATATGTGCCTGGCAGCCTGTGCTTGGTGACCGATCGGATATTGCCCTGGCAGCAGATGAGATTAAAGCAAAAATTAGCGGCTAAAGACGGCGAATGACCAAAATCCCGGACGACAGATCGGGTAGTTTCAATACCAAGTCACCGACTGAATACCTGCATTACTTCGGCGAAGATCGCGCGCTGCAATTTAGGCTGCGGGATAAACGAACCCAGTTTTTTTCCTTCCTCTTCCCCCGCTTTCAACGTGCGGGATTATTACCTGATACCATATCCTACATAGGAATTTCCCTTCTGGCCGGTGTCATACTCTATTTTGTGAGGGACCCCGTGATGGCGTCCCTTTTTTTGGCAGGGCATATTATCTGCGATGGTCTGGACGGCGCCTTCGCTCGGCATACTGGGATGGCCTCTCAATCAGGGGCCTTCACCGATCTCGTCTGCGACCAGCTTGGCATGGTCGTCGTCGGGCTTATGGCAATCTTCCACCATATGGTGTCTCCCCTCCTGGGAACAGTTTACATCGCTTTATATCTCATCGTTGTCGTCTTCGGCGTAATCATAAACGTCATGGGTCTGCGAACCCGTATCACGATAACCAGCAAGTACTTCTTATACGGCGTTTACGGTATTTGGGCAGGTTGGGAAATAAACCTTTTCCCCTGGCTCATTTCTTTCTTCTCGGTCATCATGGCACTGGAGGTCGTAGTCGGTTATGTACGCCTCAAGCGTGGATTACGGAGAAAGTTCGATTCCCAAGTGGAAGTCTCCGGTGAAGATGTACGTCCTGACCTTCCATATCACAGTATTAACATAGCCTTGCCTATTCTTGTCTTGGTCATCATTCTCATAGGGGCAAACATTATTCCAATACGCTCCATCTTTGCCCATCCCACTGTTTCCATTGCCTGGACTGATGGCCCCACCCTCACCGACTCAAACGAGAACGTTGAAATCCTGGGACTCAGCGTTCATGATGACAGGATTGTCATCATGGTGCGTCTTGAGGACGGTACGATTCAAGTTCGCCGATTCTTCGACGTGCAAAGAGGGGGCTTCGAGAGTTTCGCAATTCCTGAATATGTAAATCCGTCGTTCAGTACATTTCCCATATCCGAGGGTGTCTTGTTTGTGGCGGACAGTTCCACGCGTCTCTTGCTGGGTATTGATATGGATGCATCCATAGCTTCCCGTCGGGCTGTCATCGTGTTAACCCTGCCCCTTGGTTACTTGCGGGTGACAGCCATGAGCGTTATTAATTGGAATGACAAGAAAATGTGGTTGGCGGCCAATTACCTCTATACCCGCAGAACGTATCTTGTGGATCCGGACAAAGCCCTTAAGAAGGGCTATATTCTGGGAGGCGTCGTAGCATCTTATGCCAATGGATCCTTCCCGTCGGGCATGACAGCAATCGGCCACAATGTGCTTGAGTTAAACAGAGCCCCTATGAACCCCTTGGTATTCGAGGGATCCTTAAAAAAATTGATTCACGGCAAAAGCTTGGTCGAGGCTTCCAAGAGACGTTTTGTCCCACCACACCCGGATGCCATGGGTCCATTAAAATGGGGCGAAAATCTCATCATGCTGGCCCCTTCTGGAAGCCTTTTCACGGCGCCATTTCAGAAATACCTGTCGGCAGATTCGGGCTAAGATTTTTCCTCCGATTCATGTGAATCGTTTAGGTAACGACTTTATGGAACATATTAGAAACTTTGGTATTATCGCTCATATCGATCACGGCAAATCAACCCTTGCAGATAGACTCCTCCAAATAACAGGGGTGGTAGGAGACCATGAATTTCGTGAACAGATGCTGGATACGATGGATATTGAACGGGAGCGAGGCATAACCATTAAGAGTCAGACCGTTGCTTTGCCATATCGCGGCCTGGATGGCCAAGATTATATACTCAACCTGATTGACACACCGGGCCATGCTGATTTTTCATACGAAGTTTCGCGGGCGTTGGTGTCTTGCGAGGGCGCTCTCTTGGTCATTGATGCGAGTCAAGGCGTACAGGCTCAGACATTAGCAAACTTCTACATGGCCCTAGAGCAAGACCTGGAAATAATACCCGTCATAAACAAGATAGATTTACCCTCTGCCGACATCGATCGCGTAAAGATTCAAATACAAAAGGATCTTGGCCTCGATCCCGATTCATCCATCGCCATCTCAGCCAAAGAGGGCGTCGGAATAGAACAAGTCTTGGAAACAATCGTACATAAAATACCCGCTCCGGTGGCAGATATTCAGGCGCCCCTGAAAGCACTCATTTTCGATTCCCATTGGGATCCATATCGCGGAACCATCGTGCACCTGAGACTATTCGATGGAGAAGTTCGTCCGGGCCAAATCATCCGATTCTGGTCGAACGGAGCAACGTACAAAGTTGAAGAAACTGGAGTCTTTTTGCTGGAGAGACACCCCAAGAAATCACTTCGAGCCGGAGAAGTCGGTTACATAATCGCTGGGATCAAGACGGTCAGCGATACAAGGATAGGAGACACCGTCACGCTCGATTCCAATCCATGTACCAATGCCCTCAAAGGATTTCAAATAGTAAAACCTGTTGTTTTCTCTTCGTTTTATCCCATTTCTTCGGATGATTACGATGAGCTTGCCGAATCGCTGGAAAAGCTAAAACTGAACGACGCATCGCTGACATTCGAAAAGGATCACTCCACTGCCTTGGGTCATGGTTTTCGGTGTGGGTTTCTAGGGCTGTTACACCTCGAGGTAGTGCAGGAGAGGCTTGAACGGGAATTTGGTCTTTCACTCATCTTGACAGCGCCGTCGGTTCAATATGTTCTCGTCCTCAAAGACCAGACCGAAGTCATAATAGATAACCCCGCGAAGTATCCTGACCCGATCATGATTACAGCAGCAAAGGAACCCTTCATACGAGCATCAATCATTCTGCCCGAGCAATACCTTGGAAGTGTTATCAATCTGTGCATTGACCGTCGCGGGGTTCAAAAAGACATGAATTACTTGGGGGCCAACCGTGTCGAATTGACTTTTGATCTACCTCTCGCTGAAGTTCTTTTCGACTTTTATGACCGATTGAAATCCGTGAGCAGGGGTTATGCCTCTTTTGATTACGATTTCTTGGAATATCGACAGACGGATTTGGTGAAGGTTGATCTTCTCGTGGCCGGCGAGAAGGTCGATGCACTATCCATGTTGGTTCACAGGGATCGGGCATACTCGAGGGCGCGTAAGTCCTGTGAAAAGCTCAAGGATGAGATCCCGAGACAACTCTTCAAAGTCGCCATTCAAGGGGCCATTGGAGGCAAGATCATTTCGCGGGAAACTGTTTCTGCCCTGAGAAAGGACGTGACCGCCAAATGCTACGGGGGAGATATTACACGAAAAAAGAAGCTGTTGGAGAAACAAAAAGAAGGCAAGAAAAGGATGAAACAAGTTGGCAACGTATCCATTCCCCAGTCGGCGTTTCTTGCAGTTCTCAAGGTCACTGACGACGAATAGATGCAGATACGCACCCAACGCTTACTGGAGAAATCGTCCCGAGAAGGGATTTCTTCTCAACTCCAGCTCATCGTACATTCCAAATGGTTCAAGGGCTACACGGTCAGCCATCGATACACTACGCTCGTTACGAGTATTATTATTCCGGCCATTAACAAGTAAGGCGCGGCCCTCACTTCTTCACGAGTATTTTCCTCTTGTCTCCTGGAAGTGCATCCCGTTGAACAAGAACTGCATTCATGATCACTCGTCATGGTCTCTCTTCCTCTCTTTCCAATTCTTGGAACTTCTAATGGGATTGCTTCCCGTCCCCGGCAATAACACACCACTTCTTGCAATCCCTCATTCATATAGATTCGTCTGGTGCCAAGTGGTTTCTCAAATGCGCCAAATCGGCTCTGTCAAAACATGAAGGTTACTCTCCAGATTCACCATGCCGCTGTTGTGAAATCTTCAAAAACCCTTCAATCTTGGATCGAGTTCTCTTGCCCAATCCGGGGACTCTTTCCAATTCCTCCATGGACAAAAAAATTCCGTTTCTCCGGCGATGATCAACAATCTTTTTGGCAAGCCCAGCTCCTATACCGGGGACAAGTGACAGGTCCTCTTCCTCCGCTGCATTCAAATCTATTTTTCCACCAAGAGTCAAAATCGTCTCAGCCGCAGCAGGGTACCAACGGACTTCACCAGGAAGTCCGGTCATTTGGAGCCGTGTGTCACAGGGAACAACGGAGTCTTCGTGGGAAATGTCACTCGGAACCGAGAGATTCAGCGAAGCCAGAATGATGGACAACCGGGCAGGTTCTCGCAAACAAACAACACCCATTGGATGTTGTCCATGAGACACTTCGTATATGCATGCACCCCTTTCTCCAACATCTTTGTCGGCTTCGGAATTCCTCCTACCAAGAACGTCGCCGAGCAACACAACACTTGATACAAGTAATCCAAGGATGGCGAGACCTGTGATCACGGAGGTTGCAGGGCCCCCGTCGTCGTGAGACATCATCTAAGCTCCTTCTGAAGCTTATAGTCAATGCTGTCAACCAAGGCATCCCATGATGCCTGAATAACATTTTCGTTGAAGCCGACGGTCCACCACACATCGTCTCCATCTGTTGATTCAATGAGAACCCTTACTGTTGCTCCTGTTCCAGACGACCCTTCCAGCACACGAACCTTGAAATCGGTAAGTTTCACCTCGCTGACAAAGGGATAAAACCCAATGAGCGCCTTTCGAAATGCAGAGTCCAGCGCATTGACAGGACCGTTACCCTCCGCAGCGGAGAATTCCATCTTGTCACCGACGAAGATGCGAACTACTGCATCGGAATACGTCTTGGTGTCGCCTTGTCTCTTGATGTTGTTTACATGAAATCCATGGAGCGTGAAAAATCGTTTGTGTAAACTGAGCATTCTCTTCATGAGAAGTTCGAACGAACCGTCCGCCACCTCATAGTGTGCACCACGGGCTTCAAGATCTTTTATTGTTTTTAGTATTTCGCCCACTCTGGGATCATCATGCTCGAGTTCGATACCGTATTCCGAGGCCTTTTGAATAAGAGCAGCCCGACCACCTTGCTCCGACATTGGAAATCTTCTGAAATTTCCAACGAGTTCGGGGTCCACATGTTCGTACGCAGCGGAATTCTTGACAACCGCGCTGGTATGCAACCCTCCTTTATGGGCAAAAGCTGCTGAACCAACATACGGCTGAAATTTCACCGGAGTTCGGTTGGCCATCTCATCAACAAATTCTGATACGTGTTTTATGAATCGCAGCCGTTTGGCATGAAACGGTATGCATTTCATCTTCAGTGCCAAAGCCGGAATTATGGAAATCAGATTCGCGTTTCCGCATCTTTCGCCAATCCCGTTGATAGTGCCCTGGACGTGAGTTGCCCCCGCCTGCACCGCACAAAGGCTATTGGCTACCGCAGTTTCCGAGTCATTGTGAGCATGTATGCCGAGTGGGGCCGTCGTTTTTTCTTTCGTCACACAAATTATATCCTTAATTTCTGAAGGAAGGGTCCCGCCGTTGGTGTCGCAAAGAACTGCGAGATCGCTCCCTGCACGCCAGGCATGGTCCACCGTCGCCAAAGCATATTCTGGGTTTCTCTTGAAACCATCAAAAAAATGCTCCGCATCAAAGATAACTCGCTTGAAATAAGGCCTGATATATTGAATCGTTTCTGAAATCATCGAAAGATTTTTTTGCAAAGACACTCCCAGCACGTCTGTGACGTGCAGATCCCAACTTTTTCCAACTATGGTCACTATCTCAGTGCCAGTGTCCAGCAAGCTTCTGACCTGCGGGTCTTTGTCCGGAGGCAACTCAGCGCGACAGGTACTGACAAAAGCCGCTATTTTTGCATGTGTCAAAGGACGGTTCTGAATCGCAGCAAAGATACGCCTATCCTTTGGATTTGATCCAGGATATCCGCCTTCGA
>JAUPKT010000164.1 GCA_030837305.1 Thermodesulfobacteriota bacterium | reverse complement strand
ATTTAGGAGCCACGCAGAAGGTCTTTTGGAATCTCTTGAGAAAGTGGAGATAGAAACGGTTACACCTTTGGCAGCTCTGAATTTGTTGTCTGAGTGGAAGGACAAATACACCCGCGCGGCAACAGGAAGAAAAAGCAAAAATCTTTAATAAGAATATATTAAATCAATTGATTAATCTGTTACTTGATGATATGCTACGGGTATAAGACGATTCTCGGATCATCATGACACGGTCAATCATAATAATCATATCGTTGTTGGGCGTTTTGGCCATGCAATCCACCGTAAGAGGATACAGCGGCTACGATCTTCACGTTGCCTTTCTTCAGACGGTGACAAAAGATATCGTGAAGCTTTTGCCGAGAGCCATGGCCTACTATGTGTACCAAAATGAATACGATTTTTTCAGGGGTATCACGTTTATGCTGAGGAACATGGAATATGGACCTCGGAAGTTGAAAGATCCCGAAGAGATCCGGAGAGAGGCTTACGAGCGATTGATGCGGGACATACCGTATTGTATTGAGGCGTTCAAAGGTGGTGAAATTAAGCAAGATTCGTCTCATGCGAATATAGCAGGCAGACTCGGCATGATTGCCTATTCGATATATCTCTTGAAGCTACCTGACGTCCCAGACCTCCAATATTTACAGAGATTCCGTGATGCACTGGAAGAATTGGTGGTGGATAACGAGATCGAGCTGAGGATATATTACGATGGTTTCCAAGATCACTTATCTCTTGGTGAACTCATGGACAGACTTCGTCCGGAGTTCATGCTCTCGATACTGCGACCCCTCAACAAAGAGTATGTTGCCCAAATGCGGGAAGACCCCTTTTCGATGTTTAGGGCACCTGATAGGAGAGACATCAAGCTTGTACTGACGGACAGGGGAACCAACGAGATATATGGTGCTACGATGAATGGTATTTTAGATGCGTACGTCTTCATTTGGAAAAGTTCCGGGATGGATCTTGGCCATCCGTCGTATGCGGCGCCGCCCAATACGGCAATCTTCAGGGAAGCTCGGAGAAGCTCCGTGAGACAGGCAAGATCGGGCAAGCTGGGAACACGGTCTGTAAACCCATTGTCAGACAAAAAAGGGCCTTAGAACGGCCCAAGGCATTCAAACAGACTTACGATCTCGTTCATGAATGGGTAGGAATTTTACACGGTGCGATTTTTGACATGACTGTAACTGGAAAGATCATCACTGCTGTAACCATTATTGTACTGAGCTGTTCAGGGTCGGCGTGGTCTGAACGCAAGGCGGAAGAATACTTCGAAAGTGGCAAGCTTGCTCAGCGGGCAGGGAATCACAAAGCTGCCGTGGATCATTTCACAAAAGCCGTCCGCATGGGTTTGTCAGACCCTGATTTGTTTTTTCGGCGCGGTCTTACTTATGAAAAACTTGGAGACAATATTCAAGCTATCAATGATTATACCAAGTCATTACAGCTTGATCCCAACCTGGCCACCGCATTCAACAATCGAGGCAGTGCCTACTATCGACTCGGAGAATACGACAAGGCTATCGAAGATTACGGCCGAGCAATAGACCTTAATCCATCGTATGCCCTCGCGTACTACAATCGTGGAAATGCATTTTACGGCAAGGGTGATCACACGGAAGCGATCAAGGATTTCAGTCGAGCCGTGGATCTCAACCCTCGGGATCCTGATGCCCATAACAATAGGGGGTGGGCTCTTCTCCAGGAACAGAAAGCGGAACAATCAATAAAGGATTTTGATCGAGCGATTAAACTCAACCCCAAATACACGATTGCATACTACAACCGTGGGAACGCGCGATTGGTTACTGGGGATGTTCAGGGAGCCATCAGAGACTTGTCCAAGGCTCTCGAGTTGGATCCCGATTATACCCTGGCCTATTTTCAGAGAGGCAACGCTTATTCGCGGCTGGCGCAGTGGGACAATGCGGTTGCGGATTATAATAAGGTCATTCTGATAAGTCCCAGCCATTCGGAGGCATTCAACAACCGAGGCTGGGCTTTTTACAACAAAGGAAACAACGCCCTTGCCGTAAGAGATTTTTCTAAGGCGTTGACCCTGAACCCCAACCTGGCCAAAGCCTATATCAACAGAGGATGGGTGTTCAAGAATCACGGCGAATGCGCTCGTGCAGTGCAGGATTTTTCACGTGCTCTGGAGTTGGAAGGGTCGAGCCGGAGCATTCTGGGGCTTCGGGCATCGTGCTATGTTGATCAGGGAATGCGCGATTTGGCGATGAGGGACTTGGAAAAGGCCTTGGCACAGGGTGACGAGTCTGATCTTCTTGTCTTGTTGGGATGCCTCAAAGAGCAAGCCGGAGATTACCCAGGGGCGATTGCCCTTTTTAGTAAGCTCGTGTCATTGATGCCGGAAGATCCGATGCCTTACTACTATCTGGGCGTTGCATTGGGCAAGAAAGGCCGGTTCAGAGACTCCATTGCAGAACTCTCCAAGAGCATAGACAGGGATGATAAGTTTCGCGAAGCATACGTGAAAAGAGGCATAGCATACGAGTTTAGCGGCGATTTTGGGCGTGCACGTACTGACTTTAGTAGGGCCTTGAATTTGCCGGAAGGTGGAACGGTTCCTCGGATGCCCTGCACCACCGTAAATACAATGAATCTCAGAAAGACTCTTAGCGCTTGGCAGTCGGGTGGCTAAGACAAATTTGATCCTCGTGAACGACCGTCTTTCTTGTCGTTCCACGGGGAAACGATCTTGATGCAACTCCTCCAAGAGTCGGTAGAATGCCATCCATAAAGATTTGGACCATCTTGATCGGTATCCTCGCAGTCCTCTGCTCGGCTGCATCGCCTCTCCCGGCATTGCAGGAATCTGACTCAACCTTTGCAGAGGCTGTTGAAGCTCATTGGAGATGGGATCTGGAAGAGGCCATAGCACTCTACGATAAGGTGATCGCCCGGGATCCCTATCATGCAAACGCGTTTTTTTATCGAGGAGCGGCGCATAGGTCTCGCGGCAATCATGACGCTGCTTTGGCAGACTTCAACCAGGCCTTGGCCATTCAGCCTGATTTGGCTGAGGCATTATTTGGGCGAGGCTCTATCCACCGGGAGCGCGGCTTGTTCGACAAGACCGTTGCCGACATGGACAGAGTGCTGGTTCTAGTGCCCAAGCATCAAGGGGCTCTGGAGGCGAGAGCTGACGCTTTCTATGCCCTGGGTAAAATGGATGAAGCTATTGGAGATGCGAGTACACTGATTGAGATCCGACCTTCTCTCAGCGAGGCCCATTTTTACGTGCTTCAGCATACCAGAGCAAAGGGGATGTGAAACAAGCCCTACAAGATTTCTCCAAGTGTGTCGATTTGAACCCGTCTTATGCCAAAGCCTGGGTCAGAAAAGCCAACCTGCTCTTCTCTCAGGGTGAATATCAGGAAGCCCTCAAATCATATTCTCAAGCCTTGAAGCTCGACCCGGACAATGCAGAAGTGCTCAACAACCGAGGTTGGACTTACTCAGTCCTCGGAGACTTAGATTCTGCCGAGCAGGACCTTAATCGCGCGCTGGACATTAGACCTAAGTTCAATGTAGCGCTGATCAACCGCGCAGAAATCCTGCGGCTCTCAGGGAAACATGAAGCTGCTTTAGGTGACCTTAATAGACTCGTTGATGCAGGGCAGAGAGATTCAGCTATCCTCTTTGCTCGAGGAAAGACTCTGATGGATCTCAGGCGTTATCAGGAGGCTCTTCGTGACTTTGATCAGGTTATTCTCTCGGAGCCACAAAATGTTCCGGCATTGCGTTCCAGAGGAGAGACTCTATTAGCTCTGGGAGACTACAAGAAGGCGATTGAAGACTTCAACAGTGCTCTCAAGTCCGAAGCAAGCGACTCTCAACTATTGTTTCTCCGGGGCATGGCCAAGGAATCACTCAACTCACATGCCGACGCACTAAAAGATTTTGAAGGAGCGCTTGAGGCCTCGGGGGCAGCCACTACCGATATGTATTATCGACTTGGTCGGTCATATCTCCTCAACCGGCAATATGAGCGAGCTGTAAAGGCCTATTCCAAAGTGTTGTCCATGGATTCTGCACACGGACTTGCGTTTGCGAACAGGGGCGTGGCTTTCAAAGCGCTCCAGGATTATGACATGGCTCAGAGGGACTTTAACCAAGCCCTTAAGTTCCTCGATACCCAGGAACGGAAGGATGCGGTGCGTGCCCTGCTGAAAGAAACGCAGCGTCTGTCTCACGCCTCGTTGTTACCTGATCCTCTCGGGGAAATTCGAAGCAATTCTTCAGAGTCCGGGCAGGCAGCATCCGCCGACAAAGGATTTTGGTAGTGTCCCTGTACAATCCCTGGTGAATATTTCACCCAGTGCACAGCTCCAAGTCGCCTAGGAAGCCGAAATGTCTTGACAACTGAGGTGCTGTCTTCTATATGATGATGATCATTAAGACTTGTCTTCTCTTCCCGGCCTTCCGGCAAACGGGCGCGAAGCAAGAAATAGAATCT
>JAUPKT010000163.1 GCA_030837305.1 Thermodesulfobacteriota bacterium | reverse complement strand
GGCCGGGTCGCGCGCCATGCGAGCCAATAACCTCCGAGCGGGGCGACGACGAGCGCTTCTTTATGATGCTCCCCATCAAAACCTCTCATGGAATATTAAAATTACACAGTTAGCACGTCCAAACGCATGTGTCAACGTCCACATCTTCTTAATTTTGATCCAAATACGATATGAGAAGCTCGTTGGGCCCGTTCCAACCGGTGACTGCACTCACATCAAACCGCTTATGCTTCCTACTCTCTGCTTATCCAGATAAAATCTTCCTCTCGCTCGTCAACCCCTTACTATAGTATGAGATGCACCATTTGACCGAAACGATTCATTGCATCCGAGGTGCCGGAGATACGGAAAAGCACGCGTGCCTAAAAAAATAAATCTCAGCCCCTCAAAATGACTTCTTTGTCACTGCATGTCCCATAAGGCAGGCGGCACGGTGGAGGTATTTTCTTGACATAAAAAGTAAGGTTAAATATAAAATTATCATGCTATTCTCCATACCGTAACAGGTCTTATCGAGGCTTAACTATGCGCATCACCACTACGAGCCGATATGGGGTCCGCGCCATGTTTGATGTCGCCTATCACGGCGGCGGACAACCGACGCAAATTAAGGATATCTCGAGGCGTCAAAAGATTTCCCAACGGTATCTCGAGCAAATTTTCAACAAATTGCTGAAAGCCGGACTTTTGAAGAGTCGGCGCGGGCCTCGGGGCGGCTACATGCTCGCCAAGGATGCCACGGAAATTTCCGTGGGGGACATCATTAATGCCGCACAGGGTCCCATCATGCCCGTGCGGTGCCTGGATCGCTCGGCAGATTGTCCCACAGAATGTGACATAGCCGAAGGTTGCGTCACCGTTCACGTGTGGCGGCAAACTCAAAAATTGTTGGTTGACTACTATAATTCAGTCAGCATTGCCGACCTTTGTGCCCTGGCGCGTAAACACGGTGTTCAGCGCGAAATCGATCACAAGTACATGTATTTTATTTGACACGGAATTTTCCATCCTTCTCCGGACGTGCCGCTCATTGATATTTGATATTGGCGCCCGTCAATGATAAAGGTCTTTTCGACATACGTTGCACGTCTCGGAGAGTCCGCGATGGTATCCTCTTTGTTATGCATTTTCTTGTTTCTCTGCACCGTAAGTGCCTCCGCAATGGACACGGGGCCGGATCTGTCGCGCCGAGAATTCACTTCTTCTGTGAGTGTTGGGAGTCGTTCCCCGGGCAGTACGTTGGAGGATCCACACGCCTCGGATTCGGTACAAACGCCTCTCAATGCAATACCTTTCGGCTTAGCTGCTGGGTGGCGAGAACACGTTCCGTTACACATGGCGCGTGCATCTGACGAAGATCGCTCAGAGAAAAAATCCAAATCCGGCTCGTCACAATCCGATAAGGTTTGGAGAAGCCAAGAACTCGACCTCCTGGCCGTGGGGCTGGGCTGTGCCGACCTCGATGGTGATGGCCGTAACGAGATTGCGGTTATCGATCCGCATTCCGTTTACGTGTACCGACTGGCGGGCGACAAACTGGATTTGTTGGCAGAGTATTCCGCCGGTTCACTGGAACTCAAAAGCCTTGACGCTGCGGTCATCCGAAAACAGGGGCCGGCCAGACTCTACATCTCGGCGCAAAACCGGGGCGCCCTGTCTTCTTTCGTGTTGGAATTTCAAAAGAACACTTTGGTTCCCGTGGTGAAAAACGTTGATTACTTCTTGCGTGTCATCGACTATCCTACACGGGGCCCCATGCTCCTCGGGCAAAAGAAGGGCATGAGGAAGATGTTTGACGGCCCTGTCTACCGTCTGATGGACAAAGGGGACGAACTCGTTGCTGATGGGCGCTTCGGCACGCCATTGAAAATCCCTGTCTTTGGCTTCACCATTGGAGATTTTACAGGGCAGCGCCTGCCCCTCATTGCCGTGTACGACAAGAACGATCATCTCAGGATCTATCAACCTGATGGTAAGCGACTCTACGTGTCCAAGTCATTCTATGGAGGTTCAGATGTGATGCTGCGTTGGCATGGGCCGGAAAGACAAGCCGGCAATGATGCCAAGAGATCCGAAGACGAACTTGAGGATACCTATTTCAGGCCGCGGCTGAGATCGTACGACCTGAGAGGCGAGGGTATTTACGAAATAATGGCCATAGGTCACAGTTCAAAAACGATGAGGCTCCTCAGTCGCACAAAGATGCTGGAGGAAGGCCAGGTAATCGGTCTCACGTGGAACGGCGACGCCTTGGATGAACGCTGGGCAACCCCGAAGATCGAGGGAATGGTAACCGATTTCGCAGTGGACAGTTTGCCGGGATTCGAAGGAAAACGGCTCATTACGCTGGAACGCAAGAAGACGGACTGGCTTGCTTTTCTCAGGTCAAAAAGCCAAGTAAGAGCATACGACATCCAGTCCATCTTGAGAGATGGCGCCGAAAATGTACGCAAAGGATCAGGCGACTAAGAAAGACAAACTTATGCACCCTGCAACATATTCCGAGACACCAAAACCATGACCCACGAAAACACACACCCGGTGCAGCCTTGGACCCCGTGGAAATTATGCTTGACACAAGTAAAGAGCAGGATGAATAATCACAAACAGCCAAGGAATGGGCTTTGAACCAATTGTCGATATGAATCGATCTGGACGAGATCATGGCGTCAGTTTACGACATTTATGAAAGAAAGGAATATTACAATAATATTCCCATTGATCAGTCGGTTTCTTTTGAAGTCGAGGTGCGTGAGACTCATTTAGTCATACAGGCGCGCAGCGACCTCTCCGCCAAAGCCAAAGACTCCGTATTTCGCTACCGATATCAAATCGAGGAATACCTACGCCAACACCCTGCTTTCCGAGAGACTGAGTCGCCGATACAGGTATATGCAAGCGCTCCGGAGATTGTGCGATACTGCGACACATCAAGTCGTAACACCGGAGTTGCCCCTATGGCCTGCATGGGGGGGGCAATAGCCGATTTCGTTGGTCGTGACTTGGCTCCTGATTCACCAAGCATTGTCGTATCAAGTGGAGGAGATTCATTCGTTAGGGCCCCCCTGGCCTTGGAAGTCGGACTGTACGCACAGGGATCGCCGTTGCACCAGAAGGTCGCTTTGGCCGTGCCTGCCTACCAGAGATGTTACGGCATCTCCACATTCGTGCCGGGAAAGGGCATCCATGCCGTGACCGTTCTCTCCCGATCCGCGTGCTGGGCATCCGCCTTCTCGAAGGACTTAGGCGACCGACTCACCGCAGGTGAATCCCTGGCCTCGGTGCTCAATAGAGCTGAGGCTTACACCGGCGTTGGTTCCATAGTCCTTATCGCGGGGAAGTCCATTGTACTCGGAGGCGACGTCGTACTCCGATCACTGAATGGAAATGTGTCAGCCCAAGACTCTTCAGACAATTGATAACGAATGAAAATAGGCTGCCTCTCAGATACCCATCTCAAGAGACCCGACCCCATTCTTGACCATATCCTGAATGATCTTTTCGCGGGTGTCGACATGGTACTCCACGCTGGCGACATCGCGGCATACTCAGTCTTGGAGTGGCTTCAAGAAAAGGGTGTCATCGCAGTGTGCGGCAATATGGACGATTACGAGATCCTGGACAGGGTCCCTCAGGTGAGGACCATCGAAGCAGCCGGCAAACAGATAAGCCTCGTCCATGGGTGGGGTTCCAAGGAAAGACTTGCCGAAAGAATCTTGGCGAAATTCTCCCCCGATCGACCTGACATCGTGGTGTTTGGTCACTCACATGTGCCGTTTTGGGGGGAAGTTGACGGAACATACATGTTCAACCCCGGGTCGGCCTCCCAAAACAGATTCATAGGCGCCGGCACCGTGGGGATACTCGAAATCGGGGAGCAGACGGTGCACGGAAACTTCGTCTCCGTAGGCGAATGACACTCGGCCTTCACCGTAGAGCGGGTAACAGGGACAGAAGCAGGACGGAAACAATGGAAAGAATCTGGGCCCCCTGGCGCATCGATTACATACTTGGCAAAGAGAAGGAGCCGGGATGTATCTTTTGCACAAAGCCCCTCGAGAACAATGACGTTGAGAATCTCATGGTCCACAGAGCAGATCGTGCATTTACCATGATGAACAAGTACCCGTATAACAACGGGCATCTCCTGGTGGTCCCTTTCCGGCACGTGGGCGACATCTGCGAACTGGACCCTGAGGAAAACAGTCTGCTGGTCCAAGAAGTGTGCAGAGCGTTGCACGTGCTCCGTGCCGTCATGAAACCCGAAGGATTCAACATCGGTATCAATCTCGGGAGAGTCGCCGGCGCGGGTATCGAGGAACATGTGCACTACCATATCGTGCCCAGATGGAATGGGGATACCAACATTATGCCTGTTCTGGCGGACATTAAGGTCATTCCCGAGCATCTGAGCCTCACGTGTAGGAAATTGCAGGACGCCTTCATGGAACTGTTCCCTCCCCCGGCCGGAAAGGAGTCACCATGAAACTGGCTAAACGATTGCTTGCGCTCGCATTCGTCGTCTTCGTCATCACGTTGTTCATGTTCAACAAGGACCTGAAGGTCTCCATTGGCTATTTCGGACTGTCGGGCCCCATTGACATCCCCTTCTGGATCATTGTGACCGCCTGTTTCTCGCTCGGCTTCTTGATCGTGGCAATCATAGACTCCGTGTCACAACTCAAGTGGATCAGGGAGCAACGCAATTGGGCAAAAATCGACAAGGAGAGAACTGAACAAATAGACAAAGTGAACACCGCCCTCAGATCTTTGGAAGATCTCAACAGGCAGTTGAAGGCGGACCTTGAACGGAAGACCTCAGAAATACAGGATTTGAAGAAGCAGTCGGCTGCTGCCGACTTCAGTAGGATCGAAGCAAGAGAGAAAGAAGCTCAACTTACCGCCGGCCCAGACAAGACACCCTGAAAGGGATGTCGTCTGTCCGCGCAGGTCCCATGACACCTGAGATGGAAATTGTTCGCGTTCGAGAAAAGATCTATCAAACGTTTGTTGCGCCGTCAGTGGCGTTAGGCAACTTCGATGGAGTACACCGAGGACACCAAGAGATTCTCCGCCGCACCGTGAACACGGCCCACGCAAAGGGCCGGGATGCTGTGGTCTACACGTTCGATCCGCATCCCCGGCTGGTGCTGCAGAAGGTCCCGGAAGTCCCCCGTATAACCACGCCAAGCGAACGTGCCCGCATCCTTGAACTGCTTGGAATCGACGTGCTCATCCTTGCAGAATTCACTCCGGAATTTGCCACACAATCCCCCGAAGAATTCGTCGAAAATGTTCTAGTGGAAGAACTCGGCACACGAAACCTTTTCATCGGCGAGAACTACAGGTTTGGCAGAAACAGGTCCGGAACCCCCCACACCCTGAAAAAGATGTCCCGTGATCTCGGGTTTGTGGTCCATGTGGTTCCCCCCGTGCGGTTCGGCGATACACAGGTTTCATCAAGCCTCATAAGGGAACATGTTTCCAACGGAGAGATAGCCCAGGCAAACACATTGCTTGGCAGAGAGTTTACCATTCAGGGGCGTGTCATCCATGGACATCACCGTGGAAAAGGCCTGGGTTATCCTACGGCCAACATAAAACCGGAAGTGAAACTCCATCCACCCGAAGGTGTTTACGCAGCCTTTTGCCAAACCGAGGACACCGTAGTGCACCGTGCGGTCATGAATATCGGCTACAACCCCACGTTTCAGGACCGCCGGGTATCATACGAACTCCACATCCTCGACTACGATGGGGAGTTGTACGGGGAATTCCTCACCGCGTACATCGTGGACAGGCTCCGGCCTGAAATGAGATTTTCTGATGGAGAGCATTTGAAAGCACAAATTGCCAAAGACGTAGAGCGGGCACGGGAGATGCTCACCGGAGGCCCCACCATCACAATATGGTGACATGTTATGAACGCAACCAAAAGTCGGAGGCAACAAGGGATCTCGCCGAAAAGCGCTGCCGGCCCACTATGCGCGTAAGGAGCTAATGAGAGACGTGTGGTCCATCAGTATCCGGGCACTCCTCATAGCCGTCGCAGGCGTCGGCATGGGACTTGCCGGTAATCAATTGTCTCAAAAACCACTGCCTCTCATCTATACCCCGCCGGGACAGGTCGAGTTGTCCGGGATAGTTGTGCCCCTCATCGATGAAAGGGAGGCACGGCGTTATATGGCCGATTCTGCCACAGTCTTTGTCGATACGAGACTTGAAAAAGATTACAGCGTATCACGCGTCAAAGGCGCAATATTCCTCGAGCCCACCAACAAAGAAGACAGATTCCCCATCGTAGAGCCGTTCCTCCCCCAGGACTCACGATTGATCCTGTATTGCTATGGGCCTGAGTGCCCCATGGCTGAGGAAGTTGCTGCATTCCTGTCTCAGCTCGGGTACAAGAATATGATGATCATGAGTGCCGGCTTCAGGGCTTGGGAAAAACAAGGGTATCCCACGGAAAAGGGGCCTGCATAGCGAGGGTCGCCGCAAACTCCTACGTGCCCCCAATTTACTCAAGCGGTCCCCGAACGTGCTGACGGGTTTCGATTAGCGATCGGCCAGCCGGCCGGTGGCTCCGAATTGTAGGGGCGGCTCTTGAGCATAACTGATGGTGCCGACGCCGCCAATCCCCATGTACACCCCTCTATTGTCACGATATTCCACGACATCCAGGTTTCCCGGGATGGAGGTGGCAACATAGATTGGATTGCGATTCCCATCAAAGGCATAAGACATATTCCTGAAAGGCTGCCGTATCTCGATGACCACCCCGGCCGCGTCCCGTATCTGGGTCTCGGCACACGCTAAAAACGGTGAACCAAGAAAGAGAAACGACGCAACCGCGAACGCGAACATTTTCATGGCTGGACTCCTTTTTACATAAATAGTCGTTTTATAATACCAATAATAGATATTTTAATCAAATTTATACATTAATAAGTTCTTATATCTACCTAAAATATCATCATAAATATTTTCAGTTGCATCCACTCTCGGCACCACTGCACTCCCGCTTATCCCAGCATCCGCCAGTTTCTTGCGCGCCGCTGCAACCTGCGTCTTCATGTCTCGTGAATGGCTCTTCCCCGCAGTCTTGAGTGACGCCCTCAACTCCTCGAGGATCAGAATCCGCTCACTGTCCACTGGGACCTTCGCCATCAAATCCAAGTAGGTCGCCGTATCATCACCCGAGGGGAGATTCTCCACAAACGTGTTCCATACCAACGCGCGGATCAGATCAACGTCTTCCGGTGATTCCTGATCCAACGAATTGAGAACCGACTCCGACTGCTCAGGATCGTGCATCAGCTTGAGATGAAGGCCCTTGGCTTTCTTGGCCAATTCCTCAAGCCGATAGGTCTTCTTCTCTTCTGCAGATAGGACCATCCCGCGGGTGCGTTCCATCATGATGTCAATGGTGCTTCGAATCTCTCCCATAACAACAGGTCTCCTATTCTCGGATCTGGCCCTCACCCAACACGATGAACTTGGTCGTCGTCAGGTCTTCCACTCCCATGGGGCCGTACGCGTGTATCTTGGTCGTGCTGATGCCGACTTCAGCACCCAGTCCGTACACGCCGCCGTCGCTCATACGAGTGGACGCATTGATAATGACCGACGACGAGTTAACCTCTCGGAGAAACTTCTGGGTTGCCTGGTAATCGTTCGTTACGATGGATTCCGTGTGGAGTGACCCGTACGTGGCGATGTGATCGATGGCTTCATCAATACTGTCTACGATTCGCACGGCTAGAATGAGATCCAGATATGGCCATGGCCCACGTGATCATCAAAGATCAGCTTTATCAAAAGGAATTTGTGGAAAAGTACACTGAAGGTTTCGAAGAATGGGCCAATAAGGTTAAAGATTATACCCCTGAGTGGGCTGCAGAAAAGACCTCGGTCCCTAAAGACGTCATCGTGAAATTGTCCCATGACATCGCAAAAGAAGCTCCCCGCGCGGTCATACATCGCGGCTATCACGGCGCAATGGGCACTCAGTACAAGAACAGCTTACAACTGGTGAGAGCCGTTGCATGCGTCAACGGACTGCTGGGTAACTTCAATCAGTTGGGC
>JAUPKT010000162.1 GCA_030837305.1 Thermodesulfobacteriota bacterium | reverse complement strand
GATGGGGACGAACGCCGCACGCCTTGTGACTGCTTTGCAGAAACTTGGCCTGAAAAAAGGCGACACAATTGCCTTTCTCATGGCCAACTGCCCTGAATACGTCTTTTGTGAATATGCGGAGGCCAAGACCGGATGTATCAGAGTCCCGCTGGCCGTGTTGCTTAGCTCCAACGATCACATATATATGATGAATCAAGCTGAATGCGTTGCGCTGGTGTACCACGAACGCATGGCATCTCGGGTCATGGACATGATACCTGAGTTGCCATCCATCAAATATTTCATCTGCATCAGCGATGACCCTGAATCGGTTGCCCCGGGCCACCTCCATTTGCAGACTCTCATGAGGGAAAGCACCCCTGATTATCTCCCAGTACCCATTGACCCGGAAGATCTGGTCGGCATCTATTACACTGGCGGGACAACCGGAAAACCAAAGGGCGTCATGCTGTCCCACAGGGCCTGGGTTTATACAGTGTTGATAGAAATGTTGGATTTCGGCTTCGGATGGGAAGAAACCTTTGCCTACGTTACGCCGCTCACCCATGCCGGCGGCTGCCTCATGCTGCCGGTCCTCCTGAGAAAGGGCAAGTGTGTCATCCTGGACCATTTTGATCCCAAGCTCTTGCTGCAAACCATTGAGAAAGAAAAGATTACGGCAACTTTTCTGGTGCCCACTATGATCTATATCCTTTTGGACCACCCGGATCTCAAAAAACACGACCTAAGGAGCCTGAGGAATATCATCTATGGAGCCTCTGCCATAGCACCTGACAGACTCAAGCAGGCCATCACGACCTTCGGTCCCATCATGACCCAGCTTTTTGGTCAGACGGAAGCCCCCATGTGCATTAGTGCCTTGTCGCGTGAAGAACACGTGATAGCAGATCCTCAACGAGAGAAGATGATATTTAGTTCGGCGGGAAGACCCACGTTTCATGCGGAAGTAAGGATAGTCGACGAACAGGGGAACCAGGTCCCCACCGGTGAGTCAGGGGAGGTTATCGTGCGCTGCGCCAACATCATGCACGGTTATTTCAAGAATTCCCAGGCTACGGCGGAAACAATTGTAGATGGATGGCTGCACACCGGAGACATCGCGAGACAAGACGAGGAGGGGTTCCTCTATATTGTGGACCGAAAAAAAGACATGATCATCAGCGGAGGGTTCAACATCTTTCCACGAGAGATCGAAGACGTCCTTTTTGAACACCCTGCGGTCAAGGGAGCAGCGGTTGTCGGAGTCCCTCACGAGAAATGGGGCGAAGAAGTCAAAGCGATTGTCGTGCTTCATCAAGGCATTTCGGCTACCGAAGAAGAGTTGATCACATTTGTGAAAGAGCGCAAGGGAAGCTTACTGGCGCCCAAGACCATTGAATTCTGGGACGAAATTCCCCTTACCAATTTGGGGAAACTCGACAAGAAACGCATGAGGGCAAAGTTCTGGGAGGGACGGGAACGTATGGTTTCATAAGTATCGTGTCGCCAAATGAACCGAATATATACCCATGAAATAGCACAGGAAGTCAGATCTATTGGTGGTCGGTACGAACTGGACAAGGAAGGTGTATTCGATTGGGAAGGCTCTCCGGTATTGTATGCCGTGGGCAATGCGGCTGTTGATTCCTCGTGCTGCGGCACCTGGGGTTGCAGATACGCTTTGGTGGCCGGCTACGTCAAACGCCTCAGATTTGGGACCGACGACGAGGGGAATCCTTTATCGGAAGTGCTCCCCATAGACGACCGAGCAGTTAGAGATGCTATCACCGACCGGATGAAACAAGAGGAAAAGGTGAGTCAGGTGATTTTCTTGTGACCTGTCCGCCTTTGAACGGGCATTAGGTCTCACCGAAAAGCCTGAGACACACTTTGTCATACGTTCCAAGAAACACAAGGAGCGACCATGAATCACACGATGCAGTACCCCGTGGATGAATCCAAGCCGTGGCTCCAACCCCAGGCCGGTTGGCCGCCCGAGGTGCCTAAGAACTACGATTTTCCAAGGATCACCCTCTACGAGATGTTTGTTCAGGCCGCGAACAAGTACGCGGATCAAAACGTAATCTGGTTCCTGAACTCTTTTATGACCTACAAAGAGCTTCTCGGCCATGTGGACTGTTTTGCCGTGAGTCTGAACAGACTGGGACTTAAGAAAGGCGACGTGGTGGCTATTGCATTGCCGAGTTGCTTCCAATATGTCATCGCCTACTATGCCTGCGCCAAATTGGGCGTCATCGTGACAGGTGTGAATCCCACCTATAAGCCCGGAGAAGTACTCCACGAACTCACCCTCACTAACGCCAACACTCTGATAATATTGGATGCCCTGTACGCACCACTCATTGCCCCCATTGCCGATCAATACAAGATCCAAAGACTCATCAGTACCAACGTCGCAGACTTGCTGAAAGTATCGTCCATAAAGAAGTGGCTCGGAAAGAAACTGAAGAAGATCCCCACCGGCACGGTTCCCGCCGGTTCTCTTGAGTTCTTGGATCTCCT
>JAUPKT010000161.1 GCA_030837305.1 Thermodesulfobacteriota bacterium | reverse complement strand
TGTTCAACATACGGAGAGTGAAGAGAGCAAGAGCGGGAAAAAAGATGAATCCACCGTAGGGTTTTCCTGCGCATGTCACGGGAGTCAGTTCACCATTGACGGCGATGTGCTCAAGGGACCCGCTCCAAAGGCGTTGCCGTGGTTTTCTGTATCAATATCTCCTGATGACGGCCAAATTGTTGTGGACACCAGCCGAATCGTTGAGAGGCAAAAGGCCCTCTTTGTACTGAAGTCTGAAAGCCGCAACTTCAGAAAGGTTTGACCATGGAAGTGTTCCAACGTAGCCATCGTCTCTTCTGGTCCTATTCTCCGAAGTCAGTCCGTGAGGCCTCGGATTCAGTGATCAGGAATTTTCTGTTCCACGTCTTCCCTGCTTACGTTACAAAGAAGAGCCTGAGCCTCTTCACGACTTTCTGGTTGGGGACCATCACTTGGGTTCTGTTTGTAATCCTGACTATCACCGGGGTTATCCTCATGTTCCTCTACGTGCCCTCGGTTGAACGGGCGTATCAGAGCATGAAGGACATTGAGTTTGTGGTGAGCTATGGCCCTATCCTCCGATCTATGCATCGAATGGCCGCCCACGGTATGGTCGTTTTCGCTTTCTTACACTTGATGCGGGTCTGGTACACTAAGGCGTACCGCAGTCCCAGAAATTATGGGAGTAGTAGACAAATGAACTGGCTGATAGGGCTGGTTCTTTTGGTACTCACACTAGCATTGTCATACACTGGGTATCTCCTCCCATGGGACCAATTGGCGTACTGGGCGCTTGTCATCGGAGTCAACGTGGCCAAGAGCGCTCCCGTCGTCGGCGATAAAATGTGCGAACTCCTTGTTGGAGGCACAGAAATAGGCCAGAATACGCTCCTTCGATTCTACATTCTCCATTGCGTGGTTCTGCCGATTCTTCTAGTCATCGTTGGCGCTTATCATATGTGGCGCATCAGAAGAGATGGGGGTCTGGCAGCAACTGATCGTTTGACCTTGCTGCAGGAAAACCAACAAGTGGAGCTCAATCCAAGCCCAACTAAGACATACACCTTGCTCGGAATCAAAGAGGGAACGACACTTTCAGTGCGGAGTAGCAGCCTTCCGGATTCTCTTCTGGTCCATGCTAATCCTGAGTTGACCACACGGCTTCTCATTGCGATTCTACTGACCCACGTGGTAATCTTGGCTGTCTCTCTCTGCGTCACGGCTCCACTGGAGGCTCCAGCCAATCCATTGTTTCCGCCGAATCCCGCCAAGGCTCCCTGGTATTTCCTTTGGCTCCAAGAACTCATTGCTGACACCACCCTCAAAGCAGGCAACTACGTCGTCAACGGAGGCTTCGTGGGAGGAATCCTGATCCCCACAATTGCGCTCGCTGGTCTCGCAGTCTGGCCTTTCTTGGACAAGAGTCCAGACGGTGCCATCGGGGTATGGTTCCACAGGGCAAGGTGGCCCCAGAACGTTATCTTTTCCATCGGCGTCATCATAGTCATCGGGCTCATTATCTTGGCTGCGTACTTCAGAGGGCCATTCTGGAATCTATACTGGTTCAATGAACCTTGGCCGCAGGTACCCAAACTGTATTGAAATGAGGAACCATGAGAGACCTGCATACTTATCCGTCTCGCACGCTTCAGGTCATTGTTCTGATACTGCTCCTAGCCCTGGCGACACTGGTAGCGGTCGTGATTCGTACCGGCTTCACACAGGGATGGCGGGCGCATCAAGACAAATTTAAGAATATTATCGAAACAAAGTTCGGGCAAGAGAAAGCCACCGAAGTGGAGACAGGGATTCTCCAGCTTTGGATCCCTGATCTGGAGGCCACTGACAGATGCATTACATGTCATATGGGAGTGACGTGGAAGGGGCTCGAAGATCAGTTCATACCTTATTCCGGCCACTCAAAACCAGAGTTGATGCAGAAACACCCCATCAACAAGTTCGGATGCACGTCCTGTCACGGAGGGCAGGGCTATGCCACAGACATGAAAGAAGCGCACGGGTGGGTCGAACACTGGGAAGATCCACGCCCTGACCTTCAATTAGCTGATAGTTATCTCCTCAAGGACTCCAGCGGCTTCATTCAGATGAAGTGCAACTACTGCCATAGGTACGAATCTAAGGTAAAAGGTATGGAGTTCATCGACCACGCCAAAGAACTCGTGAAGAAGAAAGGGTGCATGGCCTGCCACGTAATCAGCGGATCGGGTGGGAATATTGGGCCGGATCTCACGTACGAAGGCGATAAAGGCAGAGAAGAATACGATTTTTCCTCTGGCGCCGTCACCTCCCCAACGATCTTCAACTGGCACATGACCCATTATAAGAATCCGAAAACAGTGGTACCCACATCCATCATGCCGGAATTCCAGTTTTCGACTCAGGATCTCCAATCTCTTACCCTCTTAACTCTTAGCTGGAAGAAAAAGAAACTTGCGATTCATTATCTGCCGCATGTAAAAGCCATTCCTGCGAGATCCCCGGAGGAACTGGCCAAAGAGGAAGCAATGCTCAAAGGTTCAGGGTCTTTCTTTGTAAAAAAACGGTGCTTCATTTGCCATACCATATCAAGCCTGGAGGTTGAATCACCTACAAATATTGGCCCGGATCTGGCTTTGGCGGTCAAGAATACCCCTAAGAAGCATCACATGGAGATTGACAAATTCCTGTTTGAACCCAAAGGGACCATGGGAGTGATTCTTGCTACCCCGCAGTACCGCTTGACCGACGAAGAAAAGAAACAAGCGACGGCACTGCTGAAAGAAGCCTTTGATTTCTCTTTTTCCAGACGGGCCTCACATTTGTCGACCTCCCGCCTTTTCCAGGCAAGGCCTGGAAGCTGCCGCTGACGACCCTGAGATCCAAAAGACACTTAGGGAAACAGCGGTCCAGGCAGAGCAGGAACTGATAACACCGTTCCTTAAGTTGCGATACAACGGTCGCCCCGCCGGAAACGGTTGGAACTCTCCGGTAAACAATGCGGAGTGGGGTACAGACTACCTCAATCGTACTGGGAGCGCGAAGTCGAACATGTTTGACAACCGACCAGAAGAAACCAAATATATATACACTGATAGCGATAACCATGACAGGCAGCTCAATGGACAGAATAGTTATGAGATAACCTTTGCCAAGGACCAGACGCCACCGGTCAAAGGTTTCTGGTCACTAACCCTCTACGACGAGGAACATTTCTTCTATCCGAATTCCCTGGAACGATATTCGCTAGGGACCAAGAGTGAAACCCTCAAGTATAACCCTGACGGTTCGCTCACTATTTATGCTGGAACCAAACCACCCGTCAAGGATATGGAAAGCAACTGGCTACCCGCTCCCAACGGACCGTTCTCGCTATTTATTCGCGCATACTGGGCCGATGATGCCGTCTTGGAAGGGAAGTGGGTTCCCCCACTGGTGCGCAGTTTACCATGAGTCCATAAGGCTCGGAAAAAAATCTTTGGCAAAGGCTGCAACGTATTGCCGGCAACATGCTTTTCCCGAGGGATGCGAAGGCATTGGACATCCGATCTCGTTGTGTAGAGCGTTTTTGTCAAATATCAAGACCTTCGCCGCCTTTGTCTCCGAAGGAGGTTGCAAGAAACCCCTTATGATCATCTGTTCTTCTATCAGCTATGTCCGTTTGAGGCGTTCTTAGTCATCATCCTGATATAATTCAAACAATATGTCTTTAAGACCAATCTTTCTGAAAAGACCTTGAAACGACGTAAGTTTTTTCGGGGTTTTAGTGTTAACCAACTGGTTTTAAGGCTTAATTCGGTCTTGTT
>JAUPKT010000160.1 GCA_030837305.1 Thermodesulfobacteriota bacterium | reverse complement strand
TCCCACGGGTCTTCCTGAGCTTGTTTCAGGGAAAGGGATATCCTCATGTTCTCCCAATCGAGATCCACGATTTTGTCCGTGACGCTATCTCCAGGCTTTAGGATGTCGGACACGTCGGCAACCCTAAACCACGCTATTTCCGAGATGGGGATGAGACCATCCATACCGCCAATGTCTACAAACGCGCCGAATGGGGCTGTCCTTCGGACGCACCCTTCCAGGATGTTCCCAATTTGGAGTGACTGTTTCAATGCATTGATTTTTTGAGCCCTTTCTTCCTCCAGTATTGGACGTCTGGACAAAACTATATTCCGTCCGCCTTCCGAATACTGAGTGACTCGAAAGAGAAATCTTCGATCGAGGTAATCGGAATTCTCGCCCATGGGAGGTAGATCCATTTGAGAATAGGGACAGAATGCCTGCTTTCCAAAGACAGATACCGAATAGCCTCCCTTACGTTCAGCGGTTACCAACCCCTCTACGGGAATCCCGCTTCGATGTGCAGTCCTGAGGGCATCTTCTGAAGCCGCACTGGTCATCTTCTTGCTGAGCAGAACCTCTCCATCCCTCGCACTGACTACGTACGCGTTGATTGTACCGCCGATGTTAACAGCAAGCCCACCTGATTCGTCCAACAGCTCTTCCCGAGCTATGGTCCCCTCGGTTTTTGCCCCGATGTCCACAAAAACCCATTCTTCTCCAATGCCCACGATCTGACCCTCTACCCTCGTATCTCTTCGCACAAAAGTGTCGCGATCGTACTGACCGGATTCAAAAAGGCTTGCAAAGTCCTCGACTGATTCGTCGCTGATTTCTTCCGATAACGTGGTATCCGACAATGACATGCTTTGGAACTTCCTCTCCGTATTTGAACCTTATCTATATCACATCAGTTCATCATCACAATAGATGGTCTCGTCAGGAATACAAACGCAGCCCTATATTGTCCACAGGTGATCTGGGATCAAAGCTTCGGGTTGCCGCATTAAAAAATCCAGTAGCGTCCTGTAAAAAACAAGCCTTTTGTGGTAACGATTAAGAGACCATTTGTGTGGATTGAAGACGAGATTAGTTGAGGAAATCTAGGTCATGCCTTTTTTGCGCAGAAACGAGATCAGTTGGAACGAACGATTCCGCCGTTGCTTATATTTCTTTCTGAGGGACGAGCTGGACAGCTTGCTCATCAACGAGGCCCTCATTGAGTCATATCACACTATCAGAGGGAAAAAGAGAGACTATCCATTCGTGGAGATGCGGGAACTCAAGCCGAAAGCACGAATCGTTGAACCAGAGTACCCAGACCATGGCCATTTTATAGTGATGTTCATAGAAAATACGCTGCCTCACTCGGCAAAAACCCACATCCGGTTCTTGGATGACAACAAGCTCACGAAAGAAAACCTCGGTAACTTTGGCCTGTTTGACCTACAAGACTTGTTTCATCAACGTACCCGGTTTTTCGAGGACAGTGCGTTCCCACTTGTAATGAAGGAACTTATGCGGACGGATTTTGCCCTTCTTATTCAGAGAGATCCGTCCATCAAGACACGCTACCGCTTTGGGATCTCGCATTTTCATGTCCGGATAGACTGGCCTGTTGCCCAAGCGGCAGAGGACTTGGGGAGGTACTTACGCTACTTATCCAGAGATCTCTACGAGAAAGGCGAGAAAACCGGGGACGTCCTTCAACAGAAAGTATTCGAATATTACGGGTTTCACCACATGGTGGGGGGGCGTAGAACCGCAGCAGTCTTGGCCTCAAGATATCTCGAGCGCTTTGATTTTATCTCTACCGTGTACGTGGCCTCATCTGAGGCGCGATCGCTGACACGTCTTTCCGAGCAGGGTGTGGCAAAATATGCCCTCATCAGGGTCACCGATTCTGATATCAAGGAGCTTTCCCAGCAGACAAACATGACACAGAAGGATTTCATCGATTCATATTTGATTGATAAAAGGGAGAATTATGGAGTGGGAATCTTCTTGGTGAGTTACAAGCGCAACGAGCATTCCATGCCTCCAGTGGATGGAAAGCTCAGGGAATTGAATCCGGATTTCAGGTGGCTGACTGTCGACCTGCAGTTGCTCGTACCTCCCCCGAACAAGGGTGATGCACGACCAATTCCTTTCTCAAAGGTTTACGCATAGTGAGAATGCGGGTAATGAAGCGAGCTTGAACGGACTTCCAAGAGGGTCGTTTCAGTCTATTATTCGAGATCTTTGCCCGTTGTTGTCATGGTTATTTTTCCGTGCTTGACCCCTCTGGTGGATATGAGAAGCTCACCGGCCCTTTTGACTTCATCGGGATGGCCCCTCATGATGAGTACTTCCAAGCAGTTATGATAATCCAGATGGACGTGAACGGCAGAGATGATGAGATCGTGTTTCTGATGCTGAATCTCTGTAAGTTTCTGGGCTAGGTCGCTTTGCTCATGGTTATAAACAACGGTCGCCGTACCCACAACGTCCTGATCAGCCTCGGTCCATATCTCCTCCACAAGGCGATCTCTGATGAGATCGCGGATAGCCTCAGACCGGTTATTGTAGCCCTTTCCCCTGATCAAGACATCGAATTTCTCCAGTAAATCATCGGGTATAGACACTCCAAATCGAGCCAATTCACTCATGTGAGTATCCTCTCCTTTGTCTTAAGACAGCGCTTTCTTGAAATTCTAGTGCGGAGCCACATTTGTTCTACAGAAATTTCCACACGTCGCAACAAAAATAATGTGTATTATGACCCGGCCCTGCAACTGCTTAACCTGATCAGGTTACTTCGGAAGACAACGCGTGCCTCAAACATCTCTGAGATTGTGGACTTGTGCTTCCTAAGTCCTCTTCTCAATGTTATCTATGACGCACTTGGCCCAAGCATCAGTCACGGCGTACACCATTTCCAAGCCCTGGCGAGTTGATGTGATAATGCCTCTACTCTTGAGGTGAATGAGGTGCTGGGACACGGTAGCCTGATGGAGGCCCAGGCATTCCTGCATGTTTTTCACATTGCAGCCGCCCATCTTCAAGAGACCATAGACAATCTTGAGCCGAATAGGGTGACCGAGTGCCTTGAATATTTCCGCCTCTCGAGCAAAGTCCTTCTTCTTGATCTCCATCATGAGCTGGTCGGCGCGGACATCGTCAGTGACTTGTTGAAGGCTTCCGAAGTGTTCCGAGGATGCGTCCTCTCGTGCCACGATGGACACTCTGTCAAAACTGCTGGTGTGTTGCATGCCTAAATGACCTTCTGTTCTCGCCCATTTCCCCTGCCACGCGAATCGTGGCCATGGGTTTTGTCTCGCTCCCCCGGAGCGCAAGTCGGGGACATTCACGTGGAGATCCCAAGACGAGGTAATATGAACTTGTTAAGGACTATCCATCCCGCGATTACGGCCACTAAGATGAGAACTTCCATTATTGTTGCCTACTTTCCTCTACAATCGCTACTTCTCCCCCCACACAACCTTTTCTCTCTCTATGTCCCATTGAATTACCAACGCCACATCAGACCAGAATCAAGATGCAGTGGGAATTTTGACGAGCAGACGGTCCAACCAATCCGGAATGTCGGGGCCATTCTCAGAAGAAACAGGCGTATCCTTGGGTCCACCCAAAACTTTCTTCAGCCAGTTTCTCACCGGAGTCGATGTCCATACCGCCATGCCATGATGGAAAGCGATCACATTACCTTTCTTGTCAATGACATAGCTTGAGGGGAATCCCTTAACCTCGTACACTGCTTCTTGCGCGTCGTTCAATACGAAATATCCCATGAGTCTGCCCTTTACCTTGTTCTCCAAGACCGGATTGAAATCAATAGGTCTTGCAGTAACGACAAGCTCCTTTCCGGCTGTCTTACCAAAGGATTTTACCCAGGTGGGGTTGTCCCAGAAATCTGCACACACGATTTTGAGATCGGACCGCCCTAGGGATTGAAGCATGGTCCTTAGTGATCCTTTTTCTGTCACACAGTAGGGGCAATCTTTTCTCCAGAAGTTGAGTATTACGACGCTGCCCCGCAAGTCTGAAAGCCGGATTAGACCCCCCTCGGGGGTTGCCATTCTCAAGTCTCCAGCCGGAACCGGCTTTGAATAGAGTTGAAAATCACCCAGCACTTCATTTGCACCGGCGGGACGGTCAGATATCGCAATGAAAACAAACAAACCTATCATCGATAATCTAAGAAGTTTGTTTGGGAATGTTCTTTGAGGTCGCTCCACCGTTCGCATCGCCTCCGCTCATTTCATTTTATTAATATACAAATATCCTAATATTCAAGGAATGTCAAGCAGCTCTCAGCTGGTTTTTCCTATGGCCCATGACGCACGACGAGAGAATCAAATGCACAATTATTCAAAGAAATTGCACTGCTTAGGATAAGGATTACCCCTATGGTGGGATGTCGGGACACAGTCCTCGAATACGAATGGAGCGTGAGAAGGTCGGGGCAAGAACCGAGAAGGAAGTCCTGGAAGTCTGTGTCCGAACAAAGTCCTTCGCGACGCCATGGTGATATAGAGGATCTTTTTTGCCCTGGTCATGGCTACGTACAGGAGGCGCTGTTCCTCATTCAGATTGTGTTCCTGAAACAGATTTCGAGTGGACTCGCAATATGGCACCAAGCCATCCTCACATCCCGCAATGAACACAACTGGGAACTCGAGACCCTTGGCAGCATGAATGGTCATAAGGGTCACAGCCTCTGCCCTAAGATCGAGATGGTCAAGCTCTTGTTCAGGTTTCTTTCTTTTTGACCGCTGATAGGGAATGCCCGATTCCACAAACATCTTCTCAAGAGAATCACCTACTGCGTTCAAGCGGTAGAGGACTGCGATGTCCCGAAAACCTACAGCGCCATTGGATGGAACGTCTTGTCCGGAGTCCACCGTAATGAACGATGATCCACCCAAGAGTCGTTCTATACTCCGAGTGATAAATCTGCCCTCGTCCTGAGCGGTTACTACCCTCACAATTCTCACGGGATGTGTTCCGGCATTCCGTGTAACGAGTTCCTCATTGGAATATTGCGGTCCCAAGACAAGGCGGGCCGCCGTCAATATGTGTTCTTGAGACCGATAGTTCTTGTTGAGATGAATAATCTTACACCCAGGGTAATCTCTAGCCATCTGGAGAAACAACTCCCTGTCGGCTCCACGAAATCCGTAAATCGCCTGGTCCGGGTCTCCAATACAGAAGGCGCCATGGCCGGAAGGCCCTGCCAGAAGGCAGAACAATTCGTATTGGCACTTGTTCACATCTTGGAACTCATCCACGAGGATCTGTGTCCAAGGCGACGTCAACTCTTCGGCAACTGATGGACTTCGTTTCAGAAGCTCCACAGGCCGACGGATGAGATCATCCATGTCCAACACATTGTGCTCTCGCAGGATGTCTTGGTAGCACGCGGTTAGTTCGAGGACGAGGCCTTCGTCAGGTTCTGTTGTGGGGTATGTGACCCCTTGTTTAAGCAGGCTCATCTGGTTAAACAAACGGCTCAAGACATTCTTGTCCTGGGGTATCTTGCACTTGGTCAGCGCTTGTCGAAAAAATTGCTTCGCCTCGTCGTCTTCAAGAATGCGCGGTCCATTGGAGATTAGGTCGCGACTCGCCAACAAATCCAGTATTCTCAGTCCGAGTTGATGAAACGTACCCACCCAGCAACTCTCCCCTTCGTGCGAGGGAAGCGCTGTGGCGAGCCTTGCCTTGATCTCTTCAGCAGCCTTTCGCGTGAAGGTCACTGTTATGATCTCACTGGGGGTGGCAACACCGCTCTCCATGAGGTGAAAGATTCTCTGCACCAGGGTGAGGGTTTTCCCGGAGCCTGGACCCGCCTGGACCAAAACTGGTCCGGGAATGGTATGGACGGCCATACGCTGGCGTTGGTTGAGGTCAGCAGATAACGGTGCTGACGTACATTCACCCGCTTGCACTGTCGGCTTTCTCAGAAGGAATTGCCTTGACGAAACATATTTGACTGGGGTTTTCGTGGGTCTGGATACTTGAAAAAAACCAAGCTGACCGGCAAAACGGTCGGTTTCCCCTGGCTCAAACAACTCAACGGTCCCGTATTGTCCATCATAACCCGCCTTGATATTCACGTCCCCCTCCCTGACTCTTCGGAGTGCCTCGATAAACACGGGCGGGGCCTGTTCGGACATCTCTTCGAGGGGTTGAAAGCAAAGAAGGGGGATTTCCGGACCAAATCGACGGATCATTTCAGTGTACGCGGCGAGAACCTTCTTTGAGTTTGGACCGGTCCCGAGTATTTGCCCCAACACTTCCTGTAGCGGGAGCATGCGCCAGAATGGCGGCCGGCCGGTGGGATTGAAATCAGGATTTCTGTCTGCCAGTTGATCGACCCTGTTCATAACCCCGACAGTCACGGGATGACCACAAACGGGACATCTCTCATTCACGCTCTGTGTTTCCATGGGGTCAAGGCGAACAGAGCACTTTCTATGTCCGTCAACGTGATACTTGCCTTCCTCCGGGAAGAACTCCACTGTTCCGACAAAGCCATCTTGATCGGGCTGAAAAGGCTTAGCTCTCCCAAGATAGCAGTCTTTGATTGAATCTCGTGTCACGTTCGTCGATATGTGCGAACCAGCACGGAGGCCCCTAAGGATGGACGGGTAGCTAGGAGTGCCGGAGAAAACATTGCACTCTCTGCCCAACCGTGATGGAGAGTGAGTGTCCGAATTTGACACCAGCGCATAGCCGTCAAGACTTGAAAGTCGGTAATTCATGGCGGGATCAGACGATAAACCCGTTTCGAGTGCAACAATATGAGGAGAGAGATCCCTGTAACACTCCTCCACAGAGTCAAAGCCGGACTTTGAACCTAGGACCGAAAACCAGGGAGTCCAGATATGGGCCGGGATCACGAAACTTTCGGGCGAGCACTCCAGGGCGATTTCCAGGAGATCCCGAGAGTCCAGACCGATGATGGGGCGTCCATCGGATCGAATATTGCCGATGCGTTCAAGCCG
>JAUPKT010000159.1 GCA_030837305.1 Thermodesulfobacteriota bacterium | reverse complement strand
TCCTCTCACGCATTACGTATCACGGCTTCAGCATAAACGTTGATTTGAAGCACACACCTGAAGAATTGATCGTACCATGCGGTATACCCCACACGGTAATGACGGATTTACGAAGACTGAAAGGAAAGCGCGTTGATATTGATAGCATGCGGTCCATTTTGTTGGAGCATTTTGGACGAGTTTTCGGGGTGCATTTGGAGCCAATAACCCTTGAACAATTTAAGGATCTCGCAGCAAACCATGGACAATGAAACTCAAAGCTTAAGCGTGCACAGCGGTCAATCGGATTATTCCGACACCATAACGAGAGGAACTCTCCTAATCAAAGGAATTTGGATAGCAAAGAGCCATGGCCATACCTATTAGTTATGGGATACGGAACGTCAAATCTCGCAAGATAACCTCCGTGATGACCGCCGGTGGCATGGCCTTGGTGAGCTTTGTCTTTTCTGCCGTCCTGATGTTGGCCAATGGATTGGAACAGACTCTCACGGAAACAGGCTCACCGGAGAACGCCATTATTCTGAGAGGATCAGCAGAAACGGAGGTTTCAAGCGTCATAGAGAGAGAGGCTGCTTCCGTCATAGAACTTCAGCCCGAGACCGCCCAAAACTCCACCGGAGAATATCTTGTGGCCAAGGAGGCTCTGGTGCTCGTGACGCTTCCCAAAAAAGTCTCAGAAAAACCCACCAACGTAATGGTCCGGGGCATCGGACCACAGTCAATGGCCTTGCGGCCGCAAGTCAAACTTGTTGAGGGCCGCTATCCCCGGCCCGGCTCCAGGGAAGTCATGGCAGGAAAAAGTATATCAGACACCCTCAAAGATGGGGGGTTGGGAAGTAAGCTGCATTTTGCTCTGGCTGATTGGGATGTGGTTGGGCTTTTTGACGCAGGAAGAACAGGCTTCAGTTCGGAAATCTGGACAGACGCGGACCAGTTGATGTCGGCCTTTCGGAGAAACGCCTATTCTGCTGTCTTGATGCGAGTTCCTGGAGATGGTGCCTTTGCTTCCGTGAAAACCCGGTTGGAGGGGGATCCACGGCTTTCGGTTGATGTGAAGCGAGAAACTGCTTTTTATCTTGCCCAATCCGAAGTCATGGCGAAGTTCATTCGAATACTCGGATTGGCTATGACTATCTTCTTCAGCATCGGGGCCATACTAGGAGCTATGGTCACCATGTATACCGCCGTAGCTAACCGAACACGTGAGATCGGGACACTGAGAGCGCTTGGTTTTCAGCGGACCGGCATCCTGTTTTCCTTTCTCATTGAATCGTTGTTCCTAGGGCTTGTTGGCGGTTTGGCAGGAGTGGGGGCCAGTTCATCATTGCAATTGCTCACCATATCGACCCTCAACTGGGAGACTTTTTCAGAACTTGCATTCAGTTTCAGGCTGACCCTCTCCATAGCCGTCTCAACGGTAGGCTTCTCCGTAATGATGGGGCTTCTGGGGGGAATGCTCCCTGCATGGAGAGGCTCTCAACTCAATATTGTAGATGCCCTTCGATCATAACCCGAAAAGCCCGGGAAAAAGTCGGGAAGCCAAGTGTAAAGACAGGGCAGCGTAGAGAGAAGCGATCAGATCGTCCACGAGAATCCCCCAACCTGCCGGCAATATTTGGAGGCGCGCTGCCGGGGGGGGCTTTACGATGTCAAAAATCCTTGTGGCAAGGAATGCCCAGAATATAGTGAGACCCATACTTGGCAGTGCAAAAAGCAAGACTGTAACCCAAAAACCAGCCACTTCATCAAGCACGAAGTTTCCCGGATCTTTCCTACCCCAATGTTTTTCGGCCCAGGGGCCCAAACCGACACATCCCACGCAGGCAAGGAGGAGTAATACGGCCAGGACGAGAGATTGAAATGCCTGAGGCACACACCAACACACAAGGACGAAGATAACAACCGCAGGAATCGTCCCTACTGTTCCGGGTATCAGGGGGGAGTTTCCAAACCAAAAGGCAGTAGCCAACGCAATCTTGGCGTTCTGGGCAAAGGCTTTCAATGGTTTAGGATCCTTTTTGTTTGCTAGCGATAAAGCCTACCCCGGCCGTGAAATTTCTGAAGAGATTGAGACCGAGCCGGCCAGGCCCATTCCATGTCACTGAGGCGCTCTCGTGCATTGAGGATATCTCCGGAAGCAGCCTGGTTATATGTGTAAAGTTGTTTTTCATTGTACGGACTGTTGCGAAGGGGTAAACGAAGATAAAGTGTCGCAAGGGCGTTGCGCATTCTTGTCTCGGGATTTTCAACCGCGTAGGGTGAGTATGCGCTCCCAATACTGCGAATCTTGATTCTGTCCGATCTAATTTTATAGGTCCTTACGAGCGCTTCTTTCACCACGGCAGCCCTTTGCCTAGCCAACTGCTTCGTTTCAAGCTGCCCGGAGCCGGGTATGCTGAAGCCATCGATGACCATGCTATATTGGGGAATCAAATGAAGAAATTTTGCGACATCCTCCAGCTTGATCGCTTCTGATGAGAGAAGCTGAGCACTATTTTCCTGAAAGAAAATCTCGGTATATGGAAAAACTATTTCTTTCACCAGTATGTCCCACACAAACTCTTTCAATGAGGTCTTTTCTTGTATTTCCCTCCAATTCCTCGCGTAACCGCCTGTCAGTTTGCACACCTCAAACAAGTTTCTCCAACCCACCTCGGTATCTCCGAAGAAAATCCCAAACACCGCAAGGCCATCACCGAACTGCGTTTTGATCTCCACCGCAGTCTTTTGCGGGATTTGTGCCACTGTGCCTCCATCGGTGAACAGAATGATTGCCGTTTTTCCCGGCACTAGTCTCGCCATGCCTGCGCAGAATTGGAGAGCATCTTCGAGTCGTGAGATTCGTGAGAAATAGTTGCTTGGATAACCGAAGATTTTGTAATGAGGTTCAATCAGCTTGGGGTTCCAGGGCTGCAAGGGAACCAG
>JAUPKT010000158.1 GCA_030837305.1 Thermodesulfobacteriota bacterium | reverse complement strand
TGAAATATTCGGTGATAACCACGATCAGTCCCGTCAAGACCAAACCAAGCACCGCCATTAAGAATATGCTCGTGGGGGGGATCGCATAGGCATTCGCAGGTGCGCCCAAGGGCAAAACAACTGCAACAAAATAAAAAGCGATGGCTGCCAATATACCTGCCACGGCCATGCCCCGATACAGAGCCCCCATGATATACAGGTCTTTTTCTGCCTTGGTCCTGCTTAGTTTTACAAAGAATGTGCCGATGATAGACGCGATAATGGCCACGCCACCGATCAAAAGAGGCAGGTGGAAAGCCGCAGTGTTGATTCCGCCGTATATCGTGCTTCCCAACAACATGGCCGCAACTATGGTGACCGTATAGGTCTCGTAAAGGTCAGCGGCCATACCGGCGCAGTCCCCGACGTTGTCCCCGACGTTGTCAGCTATAACACCTGCGTTCCTGGGATCGTCCTCCGGCAGGTCGGCTTCAACCTTACCCACCAAGTCAGCTCCCACGTCCGCCGCCTTTGTGTAGATACCGCCGCCCACACGAGCGAACACGCTCATCAACGAACTACCAAATCCGAGCCCGACAAGTGCACTAAAAATCTTGTGAGGATCAGGATTATCGGCCTTGGCTAGCCAGTAGAAACCAGCAACACCCAAGAGAGCCAGACCGGTAACAACGATTCCCGTCACCGAGCCACCTTTGAACGCAACGTTCATGGCATCAGCCAGGCTCTTGCTTGCTGCCGCAGCCACGCGCACGTTTGCATTCACGGAAACCTTCATGCCAAGGAAGCCCGCTAGTGCCGAACCTACCAACCCGACAAGAAATCCAATGGCCGGTATCTTGCCGAGCGTTAGAATGAGAACGATAAAGAGAATCACCGCTATGATCGCCACCACCTTGTATTGACGTGTCAAATACGCCATTGCTCCTTCGGCGACATAGCTGGAGATGTCCTGCATCCTCTGGTTTCCAGCGTCCTGCTTGAAAACCCAGCCTGCGGTAATCAGGCTGTAGGCTACACCAAGGGCCCCACAGATTAGGGCCAAGATTAAAACCCAGTCCATCTACCTACCTCCTTCAATACTACCTACATATAATAAGGGGAAAAGACGATTGTTGCATGCAGATTAAGTAGATTTGCCGCATATGTCAAGGACAAAGAGATTCGGCACCGCCAGATACAAAATTTCTTGCCACCGGCCCCAAGATCACCAGTTTGCAGTTGCGCCGAAGCTTCCGGCAGGCCGGTGCTCATTGACGAAAAGCATTCTCATGGCTACCTGACGTTCCAGGAACACAACGTAAAATTCAGTATCGTCGGCATGTAATTTAAGAGACCAGTCGATAGATATCGAGAGTCTTCGCCTTTCCCTTCACACTTACCTCAACAGGAGGCAGCACCTGACGAGGTAAGGTTAATGCTCGAAACGTTTCACCGCTCATGATGATGTCGTGAGACATCTCCTTAGTCAAATCCTGAATCCGCGATGCAATATTGACGGTGTCTCCCACCAAGGCATACGATATCTTGTGACGGCTCCCAACAATGCCTGCCAAAGCTGATCCGGTATGTATCCCGATCCCATGCTCCAGTGGTTCCTCGCCCTCAAGCTCTCGCCTCTGATTCAATTGTTGAAGCCGCTCGCGCATTTCCAGAGCTGCGTCCACCGCTCTGTCAGGGTGGAGGGGATTGTCCAAAGGCGCCCCAAAAACAGCTTCCATTTCATCGCCGACATATTGGAGGACAACACCATTGTATCTCACAATCGCTGAAGTCATTTCCGTGAAATAGCTGTTTAGTGCCTTCAGTACAGCTTCAGGTGGCCGACGCTCGGCCAGGCTGGTAAAACCCCTCAAGTCGGAAAAGAGAACGGTGACTCGACGGATCTCTCCGCCTTCGAAAGGTCTCATGGATAAGATCTCACGCCCTATCTCCGGACTTGTAATGAGATTGAACACTTCCTTGATCTGCTCGCGTTCTCTGAGTCCGCGAGTCATCTCGTTCACGCGATCTCCCACAAAACCGATTTCGTCATTGCTCACCACTTTCACATAAGAATTGTAATCGCCTTCCTGAACCTTCCGGGTCACCCCAACAATGTCTTGGGTCGGTTCAACGAGGTTCCGAGCCAAGAGAACAGCCAGCCAAAGCCCGTACCCCCCACAAAAGACAAACAGTATCAATGCGAAAGTCCCGAGATCAGAGAGGGCCTTGCACGCAGCCTGATCATTAAAGGCAATGCCCGATCGAGAATTGATCATGAGAGCCACCTGAAACATCGGAATGAAACAAATGGCCACATAAAGAATCATCAGTCTGTTCCTGATGCCCAGAGCAATCGTCCCACGTTGTTCTCGCAGGCCGCCATTTGGAAAAATGATAGGAATAGCCGTCTTTCGGCATGCGTACTCCAAGACAACGAAAACGAGGAGCGTGATCATGCACGCGTTGGAAAACGCATAAAACACGTACACGGCAAAACTCGAAGGCGACTGGGAGGCATGGAGATCTAAGAGAAAGGGGAATGCTACGGCGGGAATGATCCAAGCAAAGAGATTCATCCCCGCTGCATAAAACGGCACATTGATAACCCTGCGCCGAGCCAACTCAAGGTTCGCACTGTCAGGTTGGTTCGTCTGCTGAAGCGCCTTCACAGCCACATCCACCGGTTGTGAAAGCCTTGCAAGGAAGAAGATTGCTGTGGGAACCAGAAAGGCCAACATAACAAGATTGGCTTCCAACGAAGGCACGGCTACTCTGTTCCATTCTTCGAGGGGTTGCGCATAATGGAGCAAGAGCTGAACCACAAAGAAACCTGCCAGGTTTCCCCCGACATTGATCGTTACCACCATCCACGTGAATGGACGCTTGAGCGACCTATTTTTGGCCTCGTTCATGCCGCAAACCTTTGCATCCCAAAGCGCGAATTGCCGGATAACAAAGAAAGTCGCTATTCCTTATCTTCCGACTCCCACCAGCAACAAAGGAGTCACGTCCGACTGGAGTTTCAACACTGATGAGACTTGGGCCTCCTGGAAAGCCCCCACTGTTGCCATCTTTAGCCGCAGTGCCTCGGCCTGTAGGTAAAGATTCTGATTAGAATTGCCTGACTCCATGAACACGTATTGAATGCCCCGATTCCCATATTTTATGGTACTCCGAGAAAAGACCCCCCCAATTACTATGATCGCAGGCGCCCCCGCCAACCATGTTTGGGAAAGCGCCGCGTGGGCCAAGGCCATTCGATGGTCTCCCTGGGCTATTAATTTCAGGGAGTGTGTCCTGGCTTCATAGGCATAGATTCCTGCCGGAACGCCCTTGACGGTCTCCTGTCCGGTCACCAAAAACACTTCCAATGGATATAGACCGCCTGCTGAAGGTATGGCCTTGTAAGTCGCTCCTGCAACGGCATCGACAGGCAAATTTCCGTTGGCTACCCAGAGGAGTTGGGCCACCTGAGACTGGTCGAGAGCATCGGGAGAAAATCGCCGAACAGATTTTTTTCCCAATATGGCCTTCTCAACAGACATAGTCCCCGTGAGAGAAGGGGGCGGCAGTTTAATCTCAGTTTGAGCCAATACCAGTTGATCCGGCAGAGCCCCCATCATCAATGCAAGAGATAACACTGTCAGGATTAGGTAGAATGAACTTTTCATGTGGACTCCCTCGATGAAATCGTTCAAGACAAATAACGTATTCCCCGTCATGTTTTCAATAGACCATGACGTCTTCGCGCTCCAAGACTCCCCAGAGCCGAAAACCACACCACTAAGGATGTTGACGACAGGTGTGAAACGTGCAAATTTCATGAGTCGACGATTCTCGGCTCCCTTACACTAACACGGAGGAATGCATGGAAAGAACATTGTCCATTATAAAACCCGATGGCGTGCAGAAAAGTCTTGTCGGGCAGGTAATATCGGTTTTCGAAAATGCCGGCATTCGTATAGCAGCCCTCAAAATGAGACGACTCAGTCGTTCAGAAGCTGAAGGATTCTATTATGTTCACAAGGATCGACCATTCTTTGGAGAATTGGTTGAGTTCATGATATCCGGCGCGGTGGTCATTATGGTGCTGGAAGGACAAAATGTTATCTCCCGTAACAGAGAGATCATGGGAGCCACCGATCCGAAAGAAGCTGCCCCTGGGACTATCAGAGCAAGATGGGCCGATACCAAACAGAACAATATCGTACATGGCTCGGATTCTCCAGAGACAGCTAAGTTTGAAATAGGCTATTTCTTTAGCAGTATAGAAATTTGCTGAAACAATGAAATTCCCCGGAGTGGATTGCGGCCACATGACCGACCTGGGAGGACTTACCCTCCCGGAGCTTCAAGACTTCTTCGAGCGAATCGGCGAGAAGCGATATCGAGCTACCCAGGTAATGACATGGATCCATGGGAAGCGAGCGACTTCGTTCGAGGACATGACGGACTTGTCCAAATCCCTTCGAGCCACCCTTGCACGAGAAGCATGCCTGACTACCCCTCGAGTTACAAGTATCTCCTGTTCTGTAGACGACACAAAGAAATTCTTGATGGCCATGGCAGACGGGGAATTCATAGAAACCGTCCTCATACCGGGCCCTGACTATGACACGTTATGCGTCTCAACCCAGGTCGGCTGTGCCATGGGTTGTCGAATATGTCGAACAGGAGAATTAGGTTTCAAGAGAAACCTGTCTTCCGGGGAGATCGTTGCCCAACTCAATGAAGTGAGACGCCAAGAGCCGCAAAGCAACATTAGGAATGTAGTATTTATGGGCATGGGTGAGCCCCTGGCAAACCTTGAGAGCACAGTTGCCGCGGTTCAGATCATGACACATCCGTCTGGTCCACAAGTTTCGTGGAGGAGGCTCACTGTATCCACTGCAGGACTGCCGGATAAAATGCTGGAACTCGGACGGCGGCTCCGCGTAAAACTCGCAGTGAGTCTAAATGCCGTCACCAATGAACAACGAAATCATATTATGCCCATAAATCGTAAACACAGTATCGAGGAATTAGTCTCAACCCTCGAACAATATCCCCTTCCCAGAGGAATCCGCATCACGATAGAATATGTCATGATTGACGATTTCAACGATTCAGACGCGGACGCGAAACAACTCGTGAAACTGCTGTCTCATGTCAAAGCGAAAGTCAATCTGATCCCTTTTAACGACGATCTCTCAAGCGAATTCAGAGCACCGAAGCCTGAACAGGTTGCACGCTTTCAAGACATCTTGTTGTCAAAATCACTCACAGCAATTGTGCGAAAATCTCGTGGTCGAGATATTCTGGCCGCGTGCGGCCAATTGGCCGGGTCTTTGTAGAGAAGCACCGTGAACGCTCTCTTTGAACACATTGTGGCTGAGATGTCCAAGCCACAATTCTACCCTGATTGTCCAGAATCAATCGAAGTCATTCAAACGCACATATCCGTGATCTTTATCGCAGGCGATTCAGTCTACAAACTCAAAAAGCCCCTGAATCTTGGTTTCCTGGATTTTACGAGTCTGGAGAAAAGACGCCACTACTGTCGTCAGGAAGTGGTATTGAACTCTCGGTTTTCAGAGAACATATACCAGGGAGTAGTGTCCATTTATGTGAGGGACGGAGTTTTAAGTCTGCAAGGCCCAGGCGAAGAAATAGAAATCGCCGTTCTTATGCGGAAGATTCCCCGTGACAGGATCATGATTAACATGCTTCGCGAAGGCGTCATCACGCAGGAAATGCTTGAACAACTTGCAGACCGGATCGTTTTTTTTCACTCTAGGGCAGAGTCAAGTCCTGAGATCTCCAACTATGGATCCCTACCGGTAATTTATCAAAATCTCAGGGAAAATTTCCAGCAGACAGAAGCCTTCGTTGGCCGGACTCTTCACGAGCATACGCATCGCGAAATTGCATGGCTCTCGTATAACTTTC
>JAUPKT010000157.1 GCA_030837305.1 Thermodesulfobacteriota bacterium | reverse complement strand
TGAAATATAATAATAAAACTAGAATTCGGCCGTAATGTTGTACATGCCGCCGATTACCGGATCTATCGACCGATCGCGCGTCCCGCCATTTAACAAATTATTTTGGTTCCAATTGACCGCAGATCTATCGATGCATGCGTAGCTAAACCATTTGCCAGGTTCCCAGTAACTGACGTTTATGCCGACTTTCAAGCCTTCAAGGAGCTTCCAGTTGACCCCCAAGCCAATCTCGTAGCCCAGGGAGCGTTCAGTAATGTTGGGAGTGAGATTGTTTTGACTCATATATGCGCCAGGTGACACACGAGAGAAATCTATATTGCCCGTAGCCCGAGCAGGAGTGTCATCGCTTATCTCAGGCCTTAGGCAACCCCATTCATATCCATCGGAACTCCTTTGCGCCCAGAAAAAACTTCCAAAAAGGTTCAAATTCGCTGCGACCGCATAATCTAGTCGACCTGCAAGCACAAAAGCGTCCCTGATAAATCCGTTGCCGCTGAGATTATAAGCGTGAATTCCTGAACCGTAATCGTACGCAAATATAAAACTGTAAGGTAAGATTAGACTGTAATTCCCGAGACGTGAGTCATATGTTGGATGCCTGACAAAAGCGGCTGGTTGTCTGTCGATATACATTCCATTTCGCCTGTCCGGACCAGGGGACCATAGGCTGAGAAAACTGATCTTGGCCGGTCCTGCCAGGATTCCAGTCTCAATACCGGCCTGCAACTGTTCAATGTAACGGGTTTGAGGGAGCGACGGAAAACCTGCAGTAGGTGGTCCTAATGGTCCTTGGCTTTGGGGTGGAGCGGGCATGGGACCGTTACCATTTCGGTAATCAGCTCCGAAACGATCCGTCCAGTAAAGCCACGCCAACTCGGAATTCAGGAAGAATCTTCCGTTATTGTATTTTCCGTAGACTGTGCCGTGGAATAGATCTGAGTCCAAAGGAACAATGAGAGGCCTTTCATTGGGCGCGCGGAGGTCAGCCTCCGGGCCAATATGATAGCTTCCATATGCGCCCAGGATGCCTGCCGAAAGGGGGCCATTAGAATAGGTCACATAAGCCAGAAAGTCATTCGAAAACGCCCCACTCCTGTCGGCCCGGCTGTAATATTCTCCTGACGGCGTTCTGCGAGCATCGTCCGGATCGACATACCTGGGAAGATCATACGGATCAGCAAAAGCATGGACGTTTCTGTTGCTCCCGTTGATTACCCAGATGCCCGAGCTGCCGACGAACCTAAAAGGATAATAGGCTATGCCAATATCAAAAGGCCCGTAAGGGACAGTTAACGCCATCGACTCAGTTGTTGACGAATCTGACCCGTCGTATTGAAGACCGGTCCCGAATTTCCAAGGCCTTTTACCAATAGCGAATACTCCCCATGGAAAGTTCGCTGCAGCCCAAAACTGGGTCCACTGGCCTTCACTGAAAGCGTTCCAAACGCCAGGAGCGTCTTGAGTAACATAATATGACGATGCGGGGTCACCCCATGAACCTAACCGATAATGACCATACAGTCTCAAAGCGGAATTGATCTTTATGATAAGATCAAAATCAACCTCTAAATAAGACCATGCCGCGTTTGCCCCTGAAACAAAGTTTGTGTCGAACTGACTACCACTCCAGAAGTTAAGGTTGGCTGTTCCCTGGTTTGCGGCGTCGAGGTTGTAATTGCCAAAGAAACCTTTTGTCCCCTGCTGGTTATACCATTCATGGGTCCAGTTAAATGAACCAGTCATTCCGAATTCCCATGCGAGAGCAGGGCCTGACATCGTGACCAATAACATAGCCGTCAGGCCTACGTAGGCGAATCCCCACTTTCTAGGCATTGCATCCTCCAAATCCTAAACAAACAAAAAAATCAAAAAAGTGTAGATAGCACGTAACATATATAAATAGCACCCACAAGCTTTTTCGAACAAAATCAGGAATTAAAATTGCCTCTGGTGAGGAAATCCCGTTTCGAAACTTGTTATTAGTTTTAACCATAAATTTGCTCGATTTGAAAATTACAAAAGAGGCTAACTTGATTTCATCTTATTAGATTAGCCGGTTTGTAACTAGCGTGGAGAAGACTCAATTGCCCTGTATTGACAGGTATAGTATTACTTAGTAATACTATACGCCCAGTTCGGTAGTCAAACATAAAAGTGGAGGTTTTCTATGAGTTCTAAATGCCTGATAAGGTTAGTTCTGGCTGTCGGGCTTGTCCTGCTGTATGGGGTGGCTTGCGCGGCGGAAGTTAAGTCTACTGATAAAATCAAGGTGTTCGTGAGTATTGATCCGGTCGCTTATTTCGTTAAGCGCGTCGCCGGCCCACTCGCTGATGTAAATGTGCTTATTGGATCCGGTCAGGATCCGCACACATTCGAGCCCACACCTAAACTCGTTGCCAAGCTGGCGGACGCGCAGGTACTGTTCAAGATAGGGTTTCCCTTCGAGGAGGCGCTTATCAAAAAAGCTGGATCCACTTTCAAGGATTTGAACGTTGTCGATCTGCAGAATGGAATAAAATTGAGGCCAATTACTGACGCTCATAAGGGGCACGGGCATGAAAGACACGGCCACGGTCATTCCCACGACGCGGACGGTCTTGACCCACACACGTGGCTCAACCCGTTAATCGCAAAGATTCAGGCTGCGACCATAGCAACTACTCTGATTCAAATTGATCCGGCCCACAGGGCGATTTACGAAGAGAATCTGAAAAAATTCCAAGCTGATTTGGACAACATTAACACTGAACTCATGAATTCTTTAGCGCCAGTCAGAGGCAAGATTTTTTTCGTGTTTCACCCGGCCTTCGGCTATTTTGCCGATGCGTACGGTCTGAAACAGGTCGTAGTGGAGGTGGAGGGTAAAGAACCCACGGCACGGCAGCTTGCCCGACTGATAGAAGAGGCGAAAGCCCAGGGGGTAAAGATCATATTCGCTGAACCGCAGTTTCCCCAGAAAGCCGCACGGACCCTGGCTGAATCAATTGGCGGCGCGGTAGTCCTAATTGATGATCTGTCGCCGGACTACATCAATAATTTGAGGGAGATCGCCATGAGTGTGGGATCGGCTCTAGGAAAACAGGCGAAGTGATTCATGATGAAGGTTTTGTCCGTTTCTGATTTAAGACGCTAATGCCTGTTATTATTTAGCAGTTAGTTGCTTTGGCCCAAATATTCGGTCGGAGCCCCTCGAATTCCTTCCTTGACTGATGCCACGAAAGCGCATAAAGTGCAACCAGGAACAATACAATTCCGGCATGAATTCTTAGCGACTTATCGAACTAAGCGCTGAAGGCGTTCGACCCATTAGATATAGACCAGGATTTAAATGATCTGAGATCTTGGAATTGGTTAGATTCCAACAGGCTGGTGAATCATGCATGTTTCCGAAGGAGTCTTGACAGCCCCTGTCCTTGGGGCAGGAGCCGTCCTGACATTTGTCGGACTCTCTATAGGCCTGAGAAAGATGGACTACGAAAAATTACCGGAAGTTGCTGTATTGTCTTCCGTGTTTTTTGTGGCCTCTCTCATACATGTGCCAATTGGACCTTCGGCCGCGCATCTTATACTCAACGGAATTTGCGGTGTATTGCTCGGCTGGCTAGCCTTCCCTGCAATATTTGTCGGGCTTACCCTCCAGGGGGTTCTCTTCGAATACGGTGGCATCACCACGCTGGGCGTGAACACATTCAACATGGCGTTCCCCGCGGTAATCATGGGTTTCCTTTGCCGATATTTTATCAAAAGTCCGTGTTTGGCTGTGCGCGTAGTCTCTGAGTTTGTAGCGGGGGCAGGCGCGATTTTGCTGTCAGGGCTTCTCGTTGCGGTTTGCCTCGTGATCGCCCTTGGTGAATCGATGGATTCAGCGGCCAAACTGGTAGTCTTGGCCCACATCCCGATCATGATCATAGAAGGTTTGA
>JAUPKT010000030.1 GCA_030837305.1 Thermodesulfobacteriota bacterium | reverse complement strand
TTTGTATTCCGTCGTCAATGATTCTTTCGCAAATCCTCTTGGCCCGCTGGGGATTAACAAAAAAATTTTCATCCGCGATGAGCACGATGCCGGCGGAAATCTGATGCAATTCTTCCATGACCGAGTCTATGGATCGGGCCGAATACGTCCTTTTTTGCCCCAAAGGGTTGAGGTTGAATGTGCAGAACTTACAATTATAGGGACAGCCTCGTGAGGTTAGGATGATGTCGAACTCTTGCCCTCTCAGGGCATGTCCCCCGATGTTCATGTGGTAGGACTGCGACCGCAAGGTTCGATAAGGAAATCGATACACATCCACCTCGGGCAACGGTCTATTCTCGTTGTGCACCAATCCATTATCCGAGCGATATGATATGCCTTTGATTTGCGATGGGGCCAACCCCCGGGCTATTTCCGCAATACTCTCCTCGCCTTCTCCGCGGACCACCATGTCTACGCCGGGGCAGGCATCAAACACCGCTTCCACGTTGTCCGTGGCCTGCTTGCCTCCCACCACGGTGGTGATGTTTCCGGGTAGGGAATTGACCAGTCGGCAAACCTCGGAAAAGTGGTATTCCCAATTGATACTAATACACATCAAGTCGATGTTGTCAGTGATGAAGTTATAAAGGTTCGCCGGCTCTCTGAGCGGTCCCGGGAGCCTCAGATCGAGGAAGGTCACTTTCTCCACAACGGGGGATAAAGCTGCAGCGATGTACTCCAGCCCCACCGGTGGGAATATCGCCAACCCGAGTGATCCTGAGTGACTGTCTCTGAAGTAAGGGTGCAGACAGAGTGCATGTTTGTACCTACCGCTCACGAACTGTTCATCCTGGAGGAACCTCTCCGATTGTTATGGAGTGCCTTTTGCCGCATGAGCTTCCCTGGCGGGGACGATCTTGATGATGAGGCTGTTTTCCTGCAATTCGATGCTGAAGCCCGATTCAACAAACCGTGGAACAGATCCCAGTCTCAGATTGTGCTGAGCGTTGAAGACCTCCAGTACGCGGTCACGCCCGAGAATCTCTCTCATTTGCAGTTTAATCTCAAAGAGAACTCCTTTTTCGTCAAACCGATAGGTGGCATAGCGAAACAGGTCATCGCCCCTGACAACCTCACCTATCTGGGCGCCCATATCGTCATAGGAGAAATGGCGAGGATTTTTCTGCAATACATCCAAGACCTGGCTCTTTTGCATTCCCAACTTAATGTCTCTGAAACCTTCGGGGACCTTGGAAAGCGCTTCTCCAACCATGCATCCCACAACGAGCATGCACATAAGAATACCCACGGAGACAATAGTCTTACCGTAACTCATGAGGTCCTCCTAATTCACAGGGATACACCGATAATACTAAAATAATCATCTATTGCAAGGCGAAAGTTGCCGCAAATCATCAAATTTTATGACTAAACCAATGGGTCACAACGTGATGGGAGCTACAGCATAGGCTGGACTCTCCCGGGCGCCGGCTGCGGAACGCTCCGCTTAGGAGTATTATTATCAACGGTTTTCTTGGAGAAAGCATTTGATATGACCTGCTTGATCACGTCCACCGGTATGGCGAAGCCTATGCCCATGTAACCACCGCTTCCTGAAATAATCGCGGTATTCATTCCAATGACTTGGCCATCTATGTTTACGAGGGGGCCGCCCGAGTTGCCGGGGTTAATGGCTGCGTCGGTTTGGATGAAGTCTTCGTATTCCAGAATGCCCATCTTCGATCGGCCTTTCGCGCTGACGATTCCTGACGTGACCGTTTGCGTTAGACCGAATGGATTGCCGATGGCCAAGACCCAGTCGCCCACATCCAGCGTCTGGGAATCGCCGAGCTTTGCATGCGGCAGATCTTTCCCTTCAATCTTTATGACGGCGACGTCGGTTCTTTCATCGGCTCCAACCAACTTGGCCTTTATTTTCTTGTTGCCTGCCAAGGTGACCATGATTTCGTCCGCGCCTTTTATGACGTGCCTGTTCGTAAGGATGTAGCCGCGAGGATCGAACAAGAATCCGGAGCCAAGACCTTGCTGTCGGAGGCGCTCTCCCTTGCCCTGATTGCCGAAGAAGCGCCTGAAAAAGTCTTCACCAAAAAACTCCCGAAAGGCTTGATGCTCGAGAAAAGGATCCATTTCGGACATTGGGTTTCGGACCGTCGCGATCTTTACGGTGGAAATATTTACCACCGCGGGCTTGACCGTTCGCGATATCGACCTAAATGTTTCCTGCAATTCCCGTAAACCCTTTGCCGCGGTTTGGGCTTCCAGCGGCGATACGCAGCCCCAAGTCCATGCCAAGACGACAAAACTGATGATCACGTATGGTTTGACGGGGTTCCGGCCTTGTAGTGTTTCGGGGGGGTGCAAACGGTCAACCTTATTGGGCATTGAATCTCCTTGGAACACGTACACTTTTTCGGTGGCGCTGGCTTTCACAGGAGCGATGTCCCGGGTGAGCCGGCTATTACAGGAGAGGAATCCGGCTGATCCTCAAACTGATATGTTTTTGAGACCATGCAGGACATGGAGTGTTCCTTCTGGGTGAACTTCAAGAATGTTTTTGGGAACAAAACTTTTCTCTGGACACACTGTATTAATATGTACATAATCAAAAGTTAACGTTCAAGGGCTACAAGCTCTCGTATTAAGCAATACATTGGAGGAAAAGAAAATGCAGTGCATAACCTTGAAACAGGGTATCGAGTGCGCTTTCATGACAAGAAAAGGTTGCAATTTCAACGGCGGCCGTTGCCATTCGGTCGTCGATCAGTGCCAAGGCTGTTCCCGGACAGTAACCTCCTCCGAAGGGACCCTCTGCGGCATAGCACCGGACCCCAAAGCAAAGTGGGCTCGAGGCACCTGCAATTTTGCCACCCATCTTGAACGGAAAGCCGTTGAACAGAACCAAAAAATTAATCCTCTGAAAGCTTCAAAACGGGCTGCAGCGGCCAAGAAGTAGCGAGGTCTCTGTCCGGAAGGGGTCTTCCCCTTCCGGATCCTGAGTAGCAACAGGGGGCCCCACAATCCACGGGATATCTGCGTACGCGTTTTGGCTTCTTGACTGTGCTACAGTATAGACCTGCTCAAGTCGTCACTTTTCACGATTTCCCGGAGCCGATCTCTGACCATCTTCGGCGTTACCGTCACCGTGATGCCCTGCATATCCGGGGCTTCGAAGGAGACCTCTTCCAGGAGCTTTTCCATGATGGTGTGAAGACGTCGAGCACCGATGTTCTCGGCGCGCTGATTGACCTCTTCGGCCAGGGCTGCAATCTCCTGAATAGCCTCGGCCTCGAACTCCAACGTCACGCCCTCTGTCTTGAGCAATTCCTGATACTGCACCACCAAGGCATTCTTGGGTTCCAACAAGATGCGCACGAAATCTTCCTTGGTAAGCGGCGACAACTCCGCGCGTAACGGAAAGCGCCCCTGGATTTCCGGAATCAGGTCGGAAGGCTTGGACACGTGGAATGCGCCGGCAGCGATGAAGAGAATGTGATCAGTCTTGATCACGCCGTGCTTTGTGTTTACCGAGCTTCCCTCTATGATGGGAAGGAGATCTCGCTGCACGCCCTCCCGAGAAACGTCTGGTCCGTGCATCGCGGAGTGTGGACCCGCTATCTTGTCCAGCTCATCAATGAATACAATGCCCGTTTGCTCAACCTTTTCTCTCGCGGTTTTCACCACTTTGTCCCGGTCAATCAGTTTGTCCAACTCCTCTTGAAGCAAAATCTGGAAAGCTTCAGGTACTTTGACCCGTCGTTTCTTGGTCTTGCCCGGGAAAATGTTTGAAAACATGTCCTTGAGGTTTATGTCCATCTCTTCCATCCCTGCCGGAGAAAAAACCTCAACAACGGGAATGGCGTTGGTCTGAATCTCTATTTCAACTTCCCGATCATCCAAGCGGCCGGATTTAAACATTTTCCGAAATTTTTCCCGCGTACGAATTGCTACTTCCATGTCCTCGGAGGCGTCAACGACGTTACCCGTTGCATGATTCCTCCGTAGTTTCCTTGGTGCTTTGACGGGAAGGAGAATGTCCAGGAGTCGCTCCTCGGCCAAGTGTTCGGCCTTGGGGCGCAGGGTGTCGTACTCCTCTTCTTTCACCATAGTGATGCCCAACTCCATAAGATCCCTGATCATGGACTCGACGTCACGTCCAACATAGCCGACTTCCGTAAACTTCGAGGCTTCCACTTTCAGGAAGGGGGACTCTGCCAGCTTCGCCAATCTGCGGGCAATCTCGGTTTTACCCACCCCCGTGGGACCGATCATGATGATGTTTTTGGGGGCGATTTCGTCACGCAAATCCTCGGGAACCTGAGTTCTGCGCCATCGATTTCTCAAAGCGATTGCCACCATTTTTTTTGCGTCGTGTTGGCCGACAATATATTTGTCGAGTTCTGATACAGTTTTTCGAGGAGTAAACGTTTCCATAAAACCTCTCACC
>JAUPKT010000156.1 GCA_030837305.1 Thermodesulfobacteriota bacterium | reverse complement strand
TCTGTCCATCAAGGATTCAATCTCACGTTTCTTGAGTTTCTCTACCGGAACACGCAATGCTCTGAGGAACAAGTCTATTTCATTCTTGATCAACAAAGTTCCCTGAAACATGTATCCGCCTGACAGAAATACACCGCCTGTGCCGCTCATTTTCCGGCCGTCCACCTCGATATCATTTCTAGGCCTGAATCGTGCCGGTACTCCCAAGAGCGAAATTGCATCAGCAGCTATATTGCACACCTCTTGCAGTATGTGCTCGAAGGAACCTCTAAACGGAGGTTCACCCGAAGGGCCGAAAAGCTCCCAGCCCAGTGCCGATTCCTGAAAAAAGATGCTCCCTCCGCCTGTCAGCCTTCGATTGATATCAATGCCTTGGCTCTTACAAAAATCTGTACGAATCTCCAGGTCCGCATCCTGGTGATATCCTACCAGTGCTGCTGATGGGCTGAACTGCAGGAAACGGAGAGTAGGAGGGCTGCGAAGTGCCGCGACCTCTTCAAGTATTATTTTGTCCAGAGCCATGTTCTCCGCGGCCGACATACTGCCGGTATCGAGGAGTCTATACTTTCTCAACGTGCCTCACTGACCTCATTTATAGTCATAGGGAAAAACTCTTGACCCTCGGTGCGCTATGTATGGGGCCGTCCAAAAACCCCATGGCGGCTTCCCTGAAAGCCTCTGCTATTGTGGGATGCGCATGGATTGTTTCAACGAGGTCTTGAGCAGTCGAGCCCATTCTTACCGCCAGCGCGGCTTCTCCAATTAACTCGGACACGTTAGGGCCGAGCAGATGAGCACCGATGATTTTGCCCGAGGACCTGTCCTCAATCAATTTTATGAGCCCGATGTTTTCCTCCAGAGCTTTAGCTTTCCCGCTCGCGGAGAGGGGGAAAACGCTGGTTCGGAAGGAGAGGCCTCTGGTCAGAGCCTGTTCTTGATTAATTCCTACCCATGCGATCTGAGGCCATGTAAAGATGCACGACGGCACGACATCGTCTCGGCACGTTCTTTCGTAGCCCCCAATGTTGAAAGCAGCTATTTCTCCGTGATAGGACGCAACATGAGCAAGCATCTTTCTTCCAGTGGCATCGCCCACCGCATAGATGTCCTCGATACTCGTTTTCAGTGAAGGATCAACCAATACGGCCCCGGTGGACGGTTCTAGTGCAAGGCCGTCCAATTCTATCCCGCAAAGGTTGGGCTTTCTGCCACAGGCAACCAATACCTTGTCAGCAGAGATTCTTTTCTCTTTCTCGCCTTTGACATAGACGACGACGAGACGCCCATCCTGTTGCTCAATACTCAAAATCTTGGACCCTGTTTCCGTCTTGATTCCCAATGCCGGGAGAAAGGAGGCATAGCGACGGGCAATCTCCTCATCGACTTCAGCCAAGACTCGCGGGAGCATCTCCAAGATAGTTACGGAACTACCCAAGACCGCGGAAAGCCACGCAAACTCCTGGCCGATGACTCCGCCTCCAATGATGACCAATTCACTAGGCAGTTCCTCCAGATCCAACATCTGTCGGGTGGTAATCACTCCAGGCAGATTGAACCCTTGAATGGAGGGAATGAATGGTTTACTTCCTGTGGCTAATATGACTTTTTCGGCATTGACAATGGCGCCGCTTTGGGTTTCCAGATGACCAGGCTCAGTTACGGCAACTTTTTCCGCCAGGAGATGCACTCCGGACGCCTGGAGGTGTTTGCCCAAGTTGGTAACTATCTTGTTGACGACCAGGTTCTTCCGCCTCACCATGGCTGCATAGTTCACGGCCAGGGGCTTGTTTATGATTCCTGCAGCAGCAGCTCTCTTGCTCCAATGCACGTTCTCCGCGTCTGAGAGCAAACATTTGGACGGTATACATCCTCTGTTGAGGCACACCCCGCCTACTTGCTCCTTCTCAGCGAGCAGCACGTTGAGTCCCAATCCTGAGGCCTTGAGAGCAGCGGTATACCCGGCAGGACCGGCTCCAACAACGGCAACATCGTACAAATCACGCATACGCAGCTATTCTACTCATTAGAAGTAATTTTAGTTTTTGAGGACAGTCCCGCGACAAATTTTCCTAAACAGCCCGGTCCCGTGTGCTCCAGCAAAAAAAGTCGGTCACGAATGCCGTATTCCAGTCCCAGAGTGCTTAATCGCACGCCAAACTCTTATTTGCTGTCCTTGTTTTCTGGCAGCGAGTCAAGAGCCTTGGTGACCTGATCAGTGATGTCAATGATTCCTTTTGAGTATACCAGAGATTCTTTCATTAGTACCGCTTTAAATCCGGCTTTTTCCGCGAGGTCTGAGATGATCTTATCCATTTGTCCCTTAATGGTTTCTTGAATCGCAGTTCTTCTCGCTGTTACCTGTCCGGCCAAATCGGCCTGACGACTCTGCAACTCATCCATCTTGTCCTGAAGCTCTTTCGCTGATTTCTCATTTTCCTTCTTTCCTGAGGTATCTTTTCCAGATTGAATCGTGTCCTGGAGCTTTCGGGTTTCTTCGCCAAGTGCCTTCATGGCTGGAGCTGCGTCGGTCTGCATTTTCGTGAGATCCGTAATTGCCTGTTGAACCCTCTTGGAATCTTTGTACACTTTGGCAAGACTGACCTGGGCTATGGGAAGGTCCCCTGAAGCGGACACCAGGCAGGTGGAACTGAAAAACGCGACAAGAATTATCAAAAGGTTAAACTGGACTACGCGAGAAATGTTCATTATAAGATCCCTTCATTAGCTGTTCGCAGGAAGATAGTAGAAACTGTTTCTCGTGTCTACCGTTTCACTGATGACAAAACTGATGAACATGGATCCATAGATATCTCAACATGTTGAACAGGCCGACATCTCATGGTGTGGGGAGTTCGGAAATTGATCTTCACCAGGGGAGAAAGGAAAGCCCAAATGCTTGAGGAAAAGAAACACACAGCAGTGATTTCATCTGATTGGAGTGAATGCCTTTCGCCCAACGGGCCGTTTGATCCTTTTGCATTCACTTACCCTCAAATCAAAGGGCAACTGGAGAGGATCTTCCGTGAGTACACAGGCAATATCATCAGCTTGGGCCAAGCGGTGGCCTCTCTGAAGGCCCTCATACCCGAAGGTCTGACCCAG
>JAUPKT010000155.1 GCA_030837305.1 Thermodesulfobacteriota bacterium | reverse complement strand
TCAGCATCTCCAAAGCCGACGAAGTTCCATCCCGGCTGCTTTTCGTGCTTGCGATTTCGCACATAGGCCAGGAGTGAAGACGAGGGGGCATAGGCAAAGGCATATTTCTCCACCAGATAACTCGGCCGGTCTCCTGCGGACCAAAATCTCTTTGTTGCATGCTCTTTGGAGTCCACAAGCATCTCGAACGGCAGTGAGGTAAGAGCGCCGTGAGGTATGACAGTGACTGTCTTCTTGCCGACGAGAAAGTATTCCAAGGGCTTTATGATTTTTGAATAGAGGCGATAGGCAACGGAGGGGTCCCAGCTCGCCAGGGTATCTGATCGCAATAGAGGCCGCGTCAGGGCCTCCACATCCTTCTCCACTTCCTGGGAGGAGTAATCAATTGAATAGGTGTGGAAACGGTTCTTGTCGATGGCAAACAAATAAGTTCGCCCTCGGGTGACCATATATTCAAGGACAGCCTCGTCGGAATCAATGACGTCCTTCTGCAATCTTTCCATGGTAATCGGCTTGGGATATTGGAGTTCTGAATACGCTGGATAATCAACGGATAGCCTACCCTTTAACTCTCTAAAACTCTTTTCTTTGGCTCGCCGCTCATCCACCAATTTCTTAATTTCCGCCTGATCCGGATTGATTTTGGACCTCTCTGTTTCCAATCGGGCGTTAAGATTGCGTAGGGTGAGGCGCAAACTTTTCTCTTTGATGAGCAAATCGCTTGGCAAATCGGAGAAAGCGTCTACATTGACCGCCGATAGTGTTCGCTCAAAATCCACTGCCTTTATTTTTTCAACTATTTTGAGCGCCTGGCTATCATAGGCTCCTTGTGGGTCCTTCCGAGCAAGCGTCATTAAGACCCTGAGGGTTGTTTCGTACAAAGCCCGTCTTCCCCCAAAGAGGAAATCATCATCGTCATTCTCTTCAGAGGCTTCGTCATCCATGGACTCCAGGATTGCCAGCGCTCTTCTATAGGACTCAAGGGCTTCACCAAGGCTCTTCTTGCTCTCCAGGCACCGACCCATAATGAAATATGCCTTCCACAACATGCTTCGGTCGTCCGTTGATTGGGCGATGGCCAGAGCGCTCCGGAGATCTTCCACCGCTGAGTCGGCATCTCCAAGCGTTGAGGTAACCAACGCTATTTGCAATAAGTTTTCGTTGGTGCCTCTCCTATCGCCCTGTTGGGACCTGATATCTTTCGCTTCTCTGTAACTCTCCAGCGCAAGCCGTGGTTTGCCCAGCACCTGATTCAGAATTCCGATTCTCGTCAGGGTCTTTGCTTCATTCTTCTTGTCGCTTGTTTCTCTTGTGAGAGCCAATGCCCGTTGCTGATGCTTGAGTGCGGTTTCTGAGTCGCCCAGACGACTGTAGACGTCCCCCAGTCTTATCAGTTGTGTCTTTTGGGCTGCCACGTTCCGCGTTTCGTTGCTGACTCTGAGAGCGTCTTCCAGAAAATCCTTTGCTTTGGAATATTCTTCAACAGCGTAATAAATGCGGCCGATGCGATCATAAATTTTTCCGGCAAGGGGTTCGTTACCTGAACTCTGACACGCGGAAAGGGCTCGGTGGTAGTGGTTCAGAGCCTGATCAAAGTCACGAAAGCCTTCATAGATTTCCCCCAAGGATTGATCAATATCAGGGGAAAACGGGCCCTGCAATCCGAGTTCATTTCGCAGGCGAACGGCTTCTTTCAAATTTTGAAGGGCATTTTCATAATCCTCAACCTTGGTTTGGATAACGCCCAGCTCCCCGAGAGCAAGAAGCCGGCCCTTCCTGTCTCCGATTTTCTCGAGGTCCACGAGGGTGGTGTTCAGAATTTCGATGGCCTTTTGGTATTGCCCGAGATCCTCCAGGATGACTGCCCGTTTCAAATGAAGCCCTGACAAGGACCGTGTTTCCTCGGATTTTTTGGCCATATCAAGAGCCTGATTTAAGAGGGTCAAAGCTTCTTTGGAGTTGTTCCGTGCTCTCTTGAGCATTGCCAGTTCACTCAATATAGCAAGTTCCCCTTTGGGGTTGCGTATACCCTTGTTTAGTTTGAGTGCTTCATCAAGGGTGACCGCGGCTGCGTCGAGATCGCCCCTGGCAAGTGCAAGACTTCCTATGCTTGTGAGGTCGGTGACAATACCCCGACTGTCTTTGACTTCTCGATGGATTCTCAAGGCAGCATGAAAACGTTCCAAGGCTGTGGATCTCAGGCCTCTGGCAAGTTCCAACTGCCCGAGGCTCGCGAGAGAATCTGCTTCCCCTTTCTTGTCCCCCAAGTCCTTGTAAATAGCTCGGGCTTTTTCCAGATTGGTCTGTGCTTCGGAGAAAACATTTTGCAGTCGATACAAATTACCGATGTTTACAAGACAGGCTGCCAAACCTCTCTTATCTTCGAGAGACTTCCTCAACTCGTAGGATTCCTTGAAAGAGGCCAGGGCTTTGCCGTAATCTCCGGAATTCTTGAAGTGAACTCCAAGAGCAGTGAGATCTCGGGCCTCTCCGTACGTATCGCCAAGTGACCTGTGAGCCTCCAAGGCCCTTTGCAGTGTGGCCGACGCTTTTGTCTTATCTCCCCTCAGCTCATAAACAAGTCCCAATAATTGATCGCAATTCGCCACGCCCCTCACATCATGAATTTCCTGAAATTCTTTGCGGGCTTCAACGCCGTCCTGAAATGCGCCGTCGAGATTTTCCCGGGATAAGCGGTATCGTGCTATGCTCAACCGAAGGAAAGCCTTCGTTGGAAGGCTAATGCCCGTCTTTGCATCCTCCACGGCGTCCTTGAGAAGTTTGGCCGTGAATTCGATATCGCCCAGCCCGAGATGGATCTCTGCCAGGGCTATTCCGGCTCTAACCGAAAGGTCCTTGTTTCCGGTTGTTTTGGCAATGGCGGAAGCCTCCCTGGCATATTCGAGGGCTTTTTGGATAAAACCCTGGCGAAAATATACCTGAGAAATGACCAAGAGGGCCTCGGCCTCCCCGGCGTGACTCGTGTGAGTTCTGAATTGCTCCAGGGCTTTGCCTGCCAATTCAAGAGTGGAGGCGAGTTTGGAGCGACCCAATTGGATCTCGGCCATAGACAGCCGTGTCCGGGCCGCCAAAGAACTGTTCTTGTCGGTCTCAAAGAGACTGAGACTCCGTGACAAACTGTTCAAGGCTTCCAAATTCTTGCCTTCTCGACCCAAGGCTATGCCGGCAGCAAGGCTGGAAAAAGGAGAATCCGACTCCAGCCCCTTGCCTGCTGAGAGTTTTTGCGCCTCCTGAAACGATTTGCTAAAAGCTTTTGGGTCTCCGGCAATTTCCTGTACAATGGCGACGCGATACAGGGTTTCGCTCAGTATTTTCTTATCTTTGACTTCTCGCACAACCTTTTCGGTCTTTCTGAAGCACTCCATTGCCTGGCGATAATCGGAACGGGAAAGATGTGTGTCTCCGAGTTGCAGATTGATTCTTGCCAGATCGAGTGGTTTTGCGTCCTTTCCCTGAAGAGAGGTGAGTTTTCCCAATGATTTTGCGGCATCGTTGTGGCGGCCGAGGCGCATCTGGCAGAAAGCAGCCATCTGAAGGAATTTGATTGCATCGGCGGGCTGGACTGATGGAAGGGACTTGGACGCTTCTTCAAGGAGTTCCAGGGCAAGTGCGTAATGTGCGACGTCCACGGCTAACTGCGCCGCAGTCATTTGGTTTGAGATTCTCTCCCCTTGGTTCTTTATTCCCTGATTGATACCCATGGCCTGTCGGATATGAGTCGTCATCTGAGCCTCAATCCCCAGTTGGCCTGCAACCTTAGCAGCGGACAGATGGATCTGGATGACTTGAGTTTGCCGACCGGATTTTTGGGATTCAGTTATGGCTTTTTCGTACGATGCCAGGGCCTCTTGTAAATTGCCTTCCTTTTCAAAGCCGACAGCAGCCTTCAACGTTTCATCGAACCTTGCGTCACTTGATTCCGCAGGAGCGGAAGATTCCGTGATCGGTGTCGTCCCACTATGGGGTATTTGTCCGTCATCCGGGCGTGTTTTGCTTCCTTGAGCCCCTTTCTTTGTAACCTGATTACGATGTTGAGTCTTTAGGGAGTCCTTGGGCGGAGAATCTCCGTTCGCTGCGGGAGTTGAGTCTGCCTTTTCTTGCTGTATTGGAGCCGTATTGGGTACAGCAGCTGGCAATGATGGGTCAGAGTGGCCTGTTTCAGGTACCGTCTGAGTCATGGCGGTCTGCGCCGTTCCCGAAACCATTTGGACGACCATGTCGGACAGAAGCATCTCTGAAACTGCAGGATCAAAGGCTT
>JAUPKT010000154.1 GCA_030837305.1 Thermodesulfobacteriota bacterium | reverse complement strand
TTCTGTTTCACAAGCATGAGCTTTGCCGGTTTTGCGACGGCATTTATTTTGAAGTATACGCTTGTTTCATTGCATGATTTCGCATGGTTAAGGCCTCGAGACAAGTTTGTGCCCCATTCAAGATACCGAGTCACCGCATCGAATGGATGAAGATCCCAGTCCATCAGTTTTTCTATGCTTGAATCCTGCAATACTTCTTTTATACTTTTCATATCGCCTACCCCTTTTTGAAAACACGAATATGGCTTTCACATATTCGGATGCATGGCCGGCAGAAAAGTCGCGTTTGATCATAGTATTTTATGCGTTCACCCGCACGGGATAATAGCTGATTAGAGGGATCGGGACTTCCCTGATTTTAATAATTATGCTATAATCAACTTGTTACGCCCAATGTCTCTTTTTTTTCACGGAGGAATGGCCATGCGACTGATCGCAAAGGCTTTTACAGTAGCATTATTCACGGTTTCCTTTTGCTGCCATGACGCTCTTGCCGTTGGTTACGAAGAGAAGGCATCATCGACAACACAAAGTAGAGAGACCAGAAAGAATGAGGGCTCTTCAGGGGATCTTCTGACTGCCATCAAGAAGGCCACATTTGTAGAGCATTATCCTGGGTATCTTGATAAGGCGGCGTTCTTCATAAAGGATCTGATGGGTCAGTTGGGCTTGGGAGAAGAGAAAGGTCGCTAGAGACTCGCCGTCTGTAAAGGCTTCAAGTTTTCTGCGGTCTTATCTTGATGTGTCGTGTTTCGTTGTCGTAGTTGGTGATCAGGGTGATGGTTTCTTGAGGGTAGGTGTATGAAATACTTTAGAGGTTTGGTGCTTTGTGTCGTTCCTTTGCTTGGGATTCTGGTATCCACGTGTCTTGCAGGACCAGGAGATGAAGCGTACCACAAGGGCTTGCAGGCGCTGAGAGCAGGTGATCATGTCAAGGCGGTCGAGATGTTCAGCGAGGCCATCGCGTCAAATGCACAGGATCACAGATTCTATAATGATCGCGGTGTTGCTCACAAGAGATCAGGCAATCTTGACGCCGCTCTTTTCGACTACGCCAAAGCGATGGAGCTGAAGCCCAATTATACGCACGCTTTCAACAATAGGGGCCTCTTATATCTTGAACAGGGATTGTATGACAAAGCGGTTGCTGATTTCACAGAAGCCCTTAGGCATGGTGAATTGCAGTCCAAGATCTATACCAACATGGGCTTGGCTAAGGCTCGGCAGGGTGATCACTCGGGTGCGATCAAGGACTATGACAAGGCGTTTACGTATCAGCCCATGGACCATCGATCGTTTCTATTCATGGCAGAATCTTTGGAGAAGACGGGCGACCTTGAAAAGGCGCTTCGAACATATCAGCTTGCTCGCGGGATCGTTAACGACCGTCAAGCCGTGTCCCTGATTGAGGCTCAAATAAGTCGTCTGGAGACTCAAGCCAACTCGTTCAAGACAACTCTGCCGGGTGCATTTGAGAAAACCTCAAAACCGAAACAGCTATTCGGTGATGACAAATCCAGGCATGAGGCGGGTTCAGAAAAACCAAAGCCCCAGTTGAGGGACATCGCCAGGGCACAGCCTCGTCCGGAAATGATTGTGCCCAACCGTCCGCGCACCATAGAAACCCCCAAAATCGTCATCGATTCCTTGGAGAATCTCGAGGATTCCACACGATCCAAGGCCCTGACAAAGTATTCTTTGGCTGCCCGAGAAATATACGGCCAAGGACGGGAGTTTATTTCCAAATCAGACACGACCAAGGCGCTGATTCGTTTCGAAGACGCGCGCCAACTCGAAAAGAGATCTAGAAATCCATTTACCATGGCATGGAGCGATGTAGAAATAGCCAGAGTTTATACGAAATTAGGCGACCACGTTCGAGCGGAAAGCTACCTGAATAATGCTTTGAAATTGTTTGATACCACCAAGTCGGACGATCAAGTTGTTCTTGCTTTGGTGGAGCTTGCCACAACCAATCGGCAGATGGGAAAAAAGGATAGGGCGTCATCTTTCTTCACTCAGGCTCGCGACAAGGCGGCTTCTCTTGGTTATGATTCTCTGGTGAAAGCTATTTCCAACCTGGAGGCCGGAGTCCCGCCTTCTTCTCAGAAAAAGGTTGCCGCCTCGGAGGCTCCCCAAAAGCGAGACGCCGTTCCTTCGAGACCCACTGCGCCTTCATCTCCGTCCTTGCCTGCGGCCAAAGCAACGGGATTGCAAGCAAGCGTAGGGTCCCCAAGTCAAATTGCAGGAGAGAAAAAGCGCCCGGAAGACCCTAAGGTCATTTTGAAGCAATACGAAGGGAAGAAACCGTCTGCAGTAGAGACGCCGGTAGGCCCCAAACAGCAATCAGGCAGTACTTCTGCACTGACCCCGGGTAAACCAAGTGTGTTTCGTGATGGTCCTTCTGAGTCATCGAGTCAAAAGCTGACTTCTCGTTCCGCTTCGGGTGCGGGAGTCCCTGAAGCCGATCGGCCGGCCGGCAGCCAGCCACGAGTGGTAAGAGCCTCGGTGGTTCCAGCCGGAAAAGCAGAGACCTCCCTGTCGAAAGAGCCGACCCTCAAAGAGGATCTGCTGCTGCTGAAGGAACTCAAGAAGAAAAACGACGAAACTCAGATGATCGTCGTGCTCGACAGATTGGGTAAACGGTACTTTGAGATGGGTGATTTTCAGCGGTCAGTGCACGCATTTTCAGCGGCCATCTCGTTGCGGGAAAAGCTCTCTCTGGGCGGAGATTTGAGGCCTTTGTTGGAATTGCGCGCTGCTGCGCGAGAAAATCTCGGTGCTCACGCAGAAGCTTTGGAAGATTTGGTCCGCTCGGCCTATTTGATGCAAAACACAGGCATAAAACCTGATAACCGGATGAAAGAGCGTTTCAGGACGTTGACAAAATCGTTGGGACTTGATGGGGACAAAATTTTTGAAGCGTTCATCCTCCTCTGGGAATCTCGCAAGAAAGCCGACATACAAGGGGAAGCACGGGCACTCTTGATGGTGGCAGAAGCCTATGACAGGGCTCAGCGATTTCCGGAGGCCCTGAAATATTACGAACGATCTTCGGCTCTGTTGTTGGCAAATAGGGCTGAGGTCTTCGGCAAGATGGGCAAAGAAAAACTTGCCGAGGAACACTATTCCCAGGCCCTCGAGGCATTAAGAAATCTTGATTATTCTGGGTACATTCATATTATGAAGAAATCGAAAATGGCCGGTGCTCAACCACAGCATTGAGAAGCTTTCCGTAAACCCTGAAAGGCCGCAGTCGTATGTTCAAGAATTTCTTTTCAAGCAACGAGTTTGCTGTCTTCGTGTTGCTCGTGGCGGCTGGGTCTTTGGTCTTGTTATATATGAAGGGTCGGGTACTTGAATCGGCCATCGGTGCGATTTTCCTTGTGATAGCAGCAGTCTTGATGTTCCTGGGAAACCGTAAGAAGGACTTTGACGGCCGCTAAACCATGTTATTGAGCGGATCAGTCCACATTAAACTGATTCCACGAATCCCAGAGGCCCCGAAGGCTCGTGCGTTCGCATGAGTGACTGTGAGCCGGAAGCACCACATCGTTAAGCGTTCTTTCGTCCTCACCAGCACAGGTGCATATCAGCCTCTCCCCAATACTTCCTTGGCGATGGTGAGTTTCTCAATTTCTTTGGTTCCTTCGTAAATCTCAACGATTTTTGCATCCCGGTAAAAACGTTCCACATCGTATTCATCCATGTATCCGTATCCACCATGGAGCTGCAATGCTTCGTCAGTGACCCTCACTGCAGTCTCCCCTGCCACGAGCTTGGCAATGGAGATAAGTCGCCTATCCATACGGCCGCTATCAACCAGCCATGCGGCCTTGTGGTAAAGCAGTCTGGCGCTTTCCACTCGAGCTTCCATGTCCGCGATCTTGAA
>JAUPKT010000153.1 GCA_030837305.1 Thermodesulfobacteriota bacterium | reverse complement strand
GGTAGTCGGAGAGTATGAAATATCCGTCAAACTTCAGCAGCGGGTTCGCATTGAAAAGTATGGTCGAGATCGTGGATACGGCGAATATGTAAAACGCAAGATAGTTCAGCGTCCCTGGCTTGGAAAAGAACCAAATCAGTGAGCAGATACAGGCCAAAATCATTTCTGCGGCAATACCCGCAGCCCCAATCCACATGCGTTGTCGTTGTGATTTCAGCTTCCATGCATCTGTGGTGTCACAGTACGGGAGGGGGAAAAAAAACAGCACGGCTATTCCAATGGTTTTGACGCGAACGCCGTAGCGTTTGGCCACTAAGGCATGACCCATTTCATGCACCAGCCTTGATGCGGCAATGGCCGGCCACAGCATCAGCAAATCCCACGCAGTCATGAGAGTCAGGTGCTGGGTATGAATCCGTGTCAGACTCCCGGTGACGACATAAGCACTGTACAGACCGAGGCTTACCCACAGGATAATTGTATAGCGACTAAACAGTGTATTGAAAATCCACAGCCATCTGTCGAGGAATCGATCCGGATTCCCCAACGGAACATACAGAGATATTGGAGAAAGATATTTCCGCAAACGATTTGCCTGATTCATTCTTTGGCGCAAGTTTGCGAGATAATCGGAATCTGAGAGAGGGGATCCCAGCATCAGCCCGGCTGAGGATGCCTTTGCTAAGATGGCTTCTGCGTGCCGTGATTCGTAACTGAGACCCTGGCTCCTGAGAGCTTCGAGGACCTGTTGAAGGCTCTTCTTGCCATCAAATTGTTTGATCAGGCGAAATTCGTAATCAGAAAGGCGAAAAAATGTCTCTGAGACGGGATTCTTGAGGACAATGGTCTTGTGGCCGCTGTCGTCATCCTGCTCGACGAATGTAATGTCTTTGCGAAAGGTGAGAGGTCCGTTCATGGTTTGGTCCGCCTAGCGCACACACTAGAGGCTGAGTGAATGGTTCATGCCCGTAGCGCTTTTTAGTTCGGCGAGGTTGACGAGAGCATCGCCCACGGCTTTGAGCCACTCGATCTTTTCCAAGGCAAGCTCCGCCTTTGCTCGGCGCTCTGATATGTCGCTTAGATCTCTACTCCTTACTCTTTCCTCCGCCGCCTGGACCACCTTTTCTGCTCCCGCCACAGCCCGGGCTCTGATTTGGGCCTTTTCCACGGAGAGACGACATTTGGTTGCAGCCACAGCGGCTTGTGAGGCTATGGCCAATGCAGCCGCACTCAGTTCTTTCTCTGTTTTTTGTTTCGAGTTGGAAGCCGCTTTTGTTTCCTGAAAAGAGGCCAGGCTATCAACAAGATCCAGGTACAGTAACAGGCCGGCCTGGTATCCGTCTTTGGCGAACCGGTGATGGTATGGATTATTGAGGTATCTCCAAAACATCGTAACCCTGGGAAAATTTTTCACCATTGATCTTCGTAAGTCGTGAATGCTTGCGAGATGTTTCAGCCCAAGAGTATAGATCTCCGGTCTGTTCTTCAGAGCCACCAATTCAGGATCAGGGGGTATCTCAGAAAGGCTGGGACAGGTCAAGTCGCCGCTCACGGCGACCGCTCGGGTGGACGGGATTGATGAAACAGGACGCCCGAGATACATCAACAGGATACGGGCCTGATTTTGGCTTTCTGAACTCAGTTCCGCCAACATATTTTGGGCTCTTATCTCTTCGTTCAACGCCTTCTGGTAGTCTTCTATGGATGCCAAACGATCCTTCTGGAGTCGTCCCATGCGTGATGCGATGTCTTTTCTCAACCCCACAAGGTCTTGCGCCAAAGGCAGGCATTCCTGATAACCGAGAAGTTTGAAAAAGGCAGTTTCCACAGACTCCACTATTTTTTGAGATGTCCGGGCCTTCTCATAAAATGACTGGAGAACCCTATTATCTGAGTTCCTTGCCGAGTAGTATGCCAAAGCAACATCCGTCGGACTCCATCGAGCCTCCAGAAACAAATGCCAAGAACTACGCTCATAAAATCCCGCCCAATATGAATCCCCCGGTATATCGCTATAGATAATATTGTCTCCTTGATCGAATTTGGCTGACAAAATGGTATGCGGGAGCATCTTCGCCCATTCGGCGGAAGCAAGGTTTTGCCGAGTCATTCCTTCGAGTGCAGCAGACTGAATGGCAAGATTATTGGTCAAAGCGATGTGCCTGCAATTTTCCAGGGTCAATGTAGCGGCGTTGCCCGGTCCCGGAACAGACTCCCCTAATTCCTGCTTACCTCCCTGAAAGGATTGTCTAGCCAGATTGTGAGAAAAGGCAGTGTGATCTTCCCCGAACATTTTGACTGGACGCCATCCACACGAAGAGATGCAGCACATGTGGACGGACAAGAGGATCACGGCCATTTTCCCGAGAGTGCATTTTGCACGTGTCATTTCATTCTGCGAGTTTCAACGATCCTGATAGCCCAACCCGGAGTCGTGATTCATCATTGGGGATCAGCACAAAGACTTTTCGCGTCCTGCTCTTAGGATCGATCTTGGCTCCGAGTTTTCTGACCGTTCCTCGGAATTCCAACCCGGAATTATCAACAAAGGAGAGTTTTCGCCCCTTCTCTAAGAAGGCAAGAAGGTTATCGGGAACATGTGCAACTGCGAATAACTGGGAGGAATCTATAAGATCGAACAGCTTCTCAGATTTCTCGACAGCTTCAAATTGATTCTTGATTTTCTGATCGACACAACCATGACAAGGCGCCCGGATTTTGCAAGAGTCCAAGTC
>JAUPKT010000152.1 GCA_030837305.1 Thermodesulfobacteriota bacterium | reverse complement strand
GCCGGGGGAAGGCGTGTGGGAAGTAAGCGGCCTACCGACGGACAATAGCGGTGTGCCCTTGATGTACAGGACAAGCTATCGCCCGAGTGAGAGGTATCCCAATGCGATTGTTCATATGCTCCTGATTGATATGCAGAGACTGGACATGAGATTGTATGTGGGTTCCTCAGAGCCCGGTGCCTCCGCCGGGACCTCCCGCGTTGAACCGCACAACAAACCAAAGCTCGTGGCGATCACCAATGCCCTATGGAAACTGAAGCATTCCGGCCAGGCAGGTACGGTGTTTTCAGGCCAGACCATAAGAGATCTCTTCCCTGGAATGGCGACTCTTGCTATTTACAAGGACTCTTCTGTGGACATTCTCGAATGGGATCCTGACATACCCCTGGAATTCATTACTCACGCCAAACAACTCCGTCACCTGATCGTAAGGGACGGCAAAGTAGTCAACAGTGTGGTCATGGCTGGCCGGTCTGCCGATTCTGAAATAGGATTGGGTTATCTGCTGTATGAAACCGAACCAATGCCCGGCTATCAGTATTGGGGAAGCTGGTGGGGACAGTCTTCGCCCGAAACCACTTCCGGCCCCGAATGGTTCATAGCCACCAGAAGCGCATTCGGTGTCCGCAACGACGGTAATTTAGTTTTTGCGGTGGGGCATCATATCAGCACAAGAGATTTGGCAAAAGCCTTGGTCCTGGGTGGATGTGACCGAGCCATTCACGGGGATGCCAATCCTCACAATGTTCTGGGAAATATTTACTTTCCCGACGGCAACGGCGGTTTTCTCAGGAAGGAGAAACTCTCTCCGGATCAGAAGACCTACACCCTGGATCGATATGTTGACAAAACCTACACGAGCGACTTTTTCGCATTCTTCAGGAAGTATGATTAGATACCCGGAATCTATAATTGGCTGGCGCTGTCTTCTCCTAGCGTGTGTCTTCATCGGTTTCTTTATCGGGCGTGACACAACCTTTGCGCAGAGCAGGTGTGCAGCAGAGATGGAAGAATGGACCGGCATTCTTCAGGGATTGAGGGCTGCTATGGCCCAGCCCGAGATTCTGGAGAATCAGTCGGTGACAGACGCTGTGAGAGAAAAGGTAGAGGCTCCAGGGCGTACGGTAACCATTGCCCAGACTGTGAGGGGAGTAATAAGGCAGAAAAACAGTCTGTTAGAAGAAGCCCGAGCAACTTGTTTGCGTCTCTCTGAAAAGGAAAAATTGGCATACAAAAACCTGAGCAAGTGTGCTTCGTCGGGGGCAGCCAAGAAAGATACGTCCCTGACCGAGGATTTCAAATCGCTATCAAAGGAGAGAGACCTCGTCTTGGCCGATCTAAAAAGGGTATTGGCCGACCCTGCTTTCGCTCAGTATCAGAATCAGCAACCTCCATCGCCGAACGATTACCAGGAAAACCAATACTCCCATTACCAGTCTCCCAACAGAGGTCAGTGGGGTGGATACCCCCCGCAATCAAGTTACTTCTACGGAAGAGGGGGGCCTTGAACCCGTGGAGTTCGTGAATGAGACACACGCTGGACTGTTTAGGCCTTTAAGGTTCTGGGGGTGGATCCTTCTCATGCTGTTGTCTACCCTGATGCTTGGCGAGACCGATGTCCTCGCGCAAGCCCGGAAGACACCCGGCTTTGGGAAAGGGACGTACGTATTCCCGCCCGGTATCCAGAAACAGGGACTTACCTTCTGCAACGAGAAAATACCATTTGATAGGCGGGACGTTTCGGGCCGAGTACTGGATCAACTCAATTTTCTCCTCATGGATCGGCGGGCTGGTTTAATGGAGTGGTCTGATCGAATGAGCATTTGGGGACCTTCAATTGACAAAGTCTTGATGCAAGAGAAAGTCCCCAAGGACCTGATCTACCTTTCGGTTCTTGTCAGCGACCTCAGCCCTCATGCCCGCCTAAAGAATGGAGGAGTAGGATGGTGGGGCATTGGGGGGACAAGAGATAAGAAGGGCCTTCCTCGGGCATCATGGGTTTCCACTGAGAACTGGGATGATAGAAGGGACCCTGTTCTGTCAACCCGTATTGTCTGCAGCATCTTCAAGGGCATCCTCGAGCAGACCCCAGGACGCAATTGGTTGATGGCCATCTCGTCTTATCTCGACGGCCAGGATAAAATCTCAGCGATCGTGAATAAATCGCCCGGGTTTTCCTACTGGGATCTTGTGATGCCACCGCTGTCCGATCTCCATATTCCTAGGCTCGTGGCCTTGAAAATAATTGATAATAATCGGGATTTCTATTCCGTCGCAGTGCCGCCTTTGAAGCCGGCATCGTATGACGTATTGGATCAACTTGTGCTCTTAAAGGACCTGCCTCTCCACGTTGTTGCGAGATGGTTACGAATCAGTCCAAGAAGCCTGTGGGAACTCAATCCCGGAGTGGACATAAGCAACGGTGTTTTGCCCAAGGCGAATTCCAAGGGCCTTGAGAATGTTCTCTTGAGAGTTCCGCTGGGTAAAGGAGAGGAAATAAGGGCTCTGCTGGTGAAAGACGCTTATCTCGGCGCGCGTCTGACTCAGTCAAACCGCCTCTAATGCTTCAGGAAATTTCATAATAAAACTTCGTATCTCATCGCGAACTTTTCGGTAACAAGCCATAATCTCCTCCTCTGTCCCACATGTTTCGGCCAGCACGGGAGGATCCATAAAACCCACGTGCAACACTCTCGTCTTGGCCGGGAAAAAGGGGCATGTCTCCTGGGCGTGACTACACAGTGTCACGACGTAATCGAATTCGATGGAAACGAGGGTATCGATATG
>JAUPKT010000029.1 GCA_030837305.1 Thermodesulfobacteriota bacterium | reverse complement strand
CTGCAGGGGCGCAGATGAGGATGAGAAGCGCCAGGACCATCAAAACAAGGAAGCCCCGCTGGTTCACCTTCCAGTCCTCCAGACGATTTCCTCTTCGGCAGCCGAAATAGATTTCAAGCATGACATGCCCTCCTTATTGGCGAAAGTAGTGCAGCCTGTCATCCACCATCCTGGCAGCTTGGGTGAGCCTGATAATAGATTCCACCAGTCAACTGCCTGAAATACTGATAGATCTGATTAGAGCTTTATCCATAGTCCCGCAGCAAGTAAAGGCAAAAGATTGATGACGTGAGGTTCGGTCTTTTAGTCAATGGATTGGGATTGCGTATTGCGGGATTATGGATAAAACGATGATGGACTAAGCCGCGGGAAGCACGGTTGTCCATATATATGGGGATTGTATTTCGGCGAGCAGAGAATAGAGGATGGCAGACGGTTGATTTTCTGGGATTTGATCTTCGGTTTTTGGAAGAGGTTGCGTTTCATTATGGGCTCTGAGCTGGCAAGAAGGAGTTTTGGGCTCAAATTGAAAAAAATCTGGGGCGTCTGAGCATAGTTGTCCGGTGGCCCTTTTGCAGGGTTAAAGAGGGACTGGTTGGCCAGAAGGCTCCAGGTAGATCCAGTCACGGGAGAGAGTGCTCCCATGACGTGACGGTCTGTTTACGTATGAATCATGCTGCTTTTTGTAAAATTGTGGGCCGAATGATCTGAGTTGCAGCCGAATGGGACTCTTTCGGCAACTCAGCCACCACCCGCATCTTGCCTTTGTTGCAGTGAGGACAGCGGGTGATATCCAAGCCGGTCAATTGAGACATCATGTTTTCAACGGACAGGTTTGCATCTGTACTGAGGTCTGCTGATGCGCCTAAAAAGGTCCGGATTTTCTGGACGGTTTCTTTTTTATTTCGGTTGGATAGAAATCCAAAATGACGGATTCTCATAAAGCCTATGGGAAGGCTATGGAGCAGAAACCGCCGGATAAATTCGACCGCCGTTATGGTACAGGACATGGTCTGGTTTGTGTCACGATTCTTGTAGTTGAAAGCGACCATCCCATCTTGTACTGAGACGATTCGATGGTTTGAGATGGCGACCCGATGGGTGTAACGGCCAAGATACTCAAGGACGTATTCTGGGCGCTTAATGGGTTTTTGGATGTAGACCACCCACTTTTTGGAAAAGAGGGAGTTTTTGAGTTCCAAAAATCGCTCAGGCTTTTCAAGGGGGGAACAAATTCCTGAGAATACCAGTTGTCCATCCTGATAGGCCTGGGTCATGAGATCGAGAAACTTTCCCCGGAAAACCTCAGACAGGGCTTCGACATTGAACAGATAGGTACGCTTGCAGGGCTTGAAGGAACCATCGGCTTTCAATACGCCGCCCGGGATCAGGCAATGCAGATGAAAATGTGCATTGAGACGTTGATCCCAAGTGTGTAAGATAGCGATAAAGCCGAGTTTGCCTGCCAGTCTGTTCTTCGGGTTTTCCCCAAAGGCCAACAGGGTCTGGGAGACTGCCTTGAACAAGATGTTCAGCATGATTTTCTTGTTCGATACAATGATGGGATTGAGGTCATGAGGCAGGGTGAAAACGTTATGGAAGTATGGGACTGGCAGCAACTCGGCTTTTCTGGCCTCAAGCCATCTCTCCCGTGGGATATTCTGACACTTTGGGCAGTGGCGATTCCTGCAGGAGTTATAGGAAATGCGCTCAGTGCCGCAATGATCACACCTTTCGACATGCCCGCCAAGTTCGGCCGTTCTGCAACTTAACAGGTTGTGAACGATCTTGTAATGCTCGGGTAGAAGCGGAAAGGATTCTTGATAAGATTGGATGTATTCTCTCAAGATATCGGCCACCTCGAAAGAAGGCTTTCCCAGGAACACGTTACTTGTCTGAGTCATGGGGCGCCTCCTTGGTGGCTGGGTCAAACAGATCGAGGGGGCTCTTGATCTTTGACAACGTTTCCTTGCTGACGTGCAGATAGATCATGGTGGTGGACAGGGAAGAATGGCCCATCAGTACCTGGATTTTTCGGATGTCATAGCCTGCCTCAAGGAGATGCGTGGCAAAACTGTGGCGCAAGGTGTGAAGCCCTGGACCTTTGTTGATGCCGGCTTTCTTCCTGGCATCTTCATAGATTCTCCGCACCGATTCATAGGATAACGTTTCCCTGCTTTTAAAGGCAGAGGGGAAGAGATAGTTTTTTGGCTTGAAGGTTCTGTATTAATGGCGGAGTTCCTTCAGGAGTCTTTCGGAGAGGAGCGTATAGCGATCTTTTTTGCCTGTTCCGTCCTCAACGAGTATCAACATACGTTTGCTCTCAATATGTTTGGGCTTGAGGGCGATGACCTCGCTTGCCCGAAGTCCCGCTGAGTAGGTTGTCATCAACATGAGGCGGTGCTTCAAGTTGTCAGGGGCGTCAATAATTTTCCAAATTTCTTCTTGAGTGAGAACGACGGGGAGTTTTCGGGTCCGTCTCTGGGCGTAATCAGGGGCATTTTCCTCATTGTGAAGGACATGCTTATATAAAAACTTCAGCCCGCTAACTTTCGTCCCTATGGTGTTTGGAGCACGTCCTTTGTCGTTTCTCAGGTAGAGCAGATAATCTTCCACCATGTCCTTGGAGATTTGATCCGGCGACTTCATGTAATGCCTGGCCAGTCCGGATACCGCGTCCAAATAGGATCTTTGGGTTTTCGGGGAAAGATTCCTCAGTTGCATGGACTTGATCATTTTGTTTCGTAATTCTGTCATGATACACCTCCGTTGAATTGGGTTAACGATACGGAGGTATCTTATATGATCAGAATCGAAGTGGAAGGGACTTAAAGATTGGTATTCGGTGAGTAAACTTTCGTGGGAATGTCAACTACCGCGGAGCGGTTTAGTCCATCACTCAGGTTTATGGCATTATTTCCAATAGCAGATATGAGCCACAAACTGCAATTTCATTGGGAGCAATCGACGCCCAACAAAAT
>JAUPKT010000028.1 GCA_030837305.1 Thermodesulfobacteriota bacterium | reverse complement strand
TGTTCGTATTCGAAGCGAAACCCCTTGCCTTGACGCGTCACAACAATACCTCGGGATGGACATTCACCCCGAAGCAGCGACTGCATTTCTATCGCGCGGCTTTCCTCATCGAACAGGGTCGGCTGATCGGGCCATTCATCCTGGCTGTGATCACTGCGGGCTGTATGTTCAGTGGAGTCCCCACTAAATTCCTGAGAGTCGGGCGTCAAAAGAGCCACGGCACTCTCTCCGTCTGCAAGGCTGAACAGATTCCCGATGGGTTCGCCAAAACCCCCGGTGGCAGGCACATTGCCCGCGCGGATGACGTAGACCTTGCCGACACTCGTAAAAACCGCCACCGTACTTGCCGTATTCACCCGCACGAATCCTAGCAAACCATCGCCTTCTCGGAATTTCAGTGACGTGCTGTCCTCTATGCGACTTTTCATACGTCGAATCCAACCCTGTTGGGACAAGATGACCGTTGCGTCTTCATGATCCGCAAGCTCATCAGGGTCAAAATCAAGGGCTGCCGCCGTGATTTGCTCGATGATGTTTGTACGCCGTTGGTCTCCAAATTGAATGGCAATATCAGCAAGCTCCTTGTCAATAATTTTCCAGATCCGGTCAGCACTTGACAGGTCTTTGGTTATGTCGGCAGCTTCTTTCCTCTTGGTGCTGAGTTCTTCCAACACCTTGCCCATTTCGATTCCCACCAATTTATAGAGCCTTAACTCGAGTATTGCGTCAGTTTGTTCTTTGTCGAGGGGAAATGCCTCTTGGAGTTTGTTGAACGCCTCTTGCCTGTTCTTGGCTTCCCGGATAAGTCTCAGTGCAAGATCTAGATCGTCAAAAATGATCTCAAAACCCTCCAACAGGTGAATGCGTTTCAGGAGTATCTCTAGACGGTGACGAAGACGAAGGACAACCGTTTCGTGTCGGAAATCCAAGAAGTGTTTCAGCAATTGAGGCAGGCTCAGGCGTTCAGGTACGCCCTCTTTCGTTATGGCAATGAAGTTTGCCGGAAAATTAATGAGCAACTCCGTATGCTTGTAGAGGAACGCCATCACGGTCTCCGGATTGACATCCGGACCCTTGAGTTCGAGAACCACCCTAACGTCCTGTGCACTTTCATCCCGTACGTCTATCACCTGCCGAAGTTTTTTGTCGCGTATGAGATTTGCGATGCGTTCGATCAACCGAGATTTGTTCACGGAGTACGGGATTGACGTCAGCACGATATTGATACGTCCTCGATGCTGTTTTTCAACTTGAAAAGTACCACGGTGTCTTATGGAGCCGTGTCCTGTGCGATAAATCTCTGCCAAGCCGTTCTCATGATCCAGTACCTCTCCTCCCGTGGGAAAGTCCGGCCCTTTGATGTATGAAAGCAGATCTGACACTCCCAGCCGAGGCTCTCGGATCATCGCCCGGCACGCGGCAACAACTTCAGACAGATTGTGCGGTGGAAATGAACAGCTCATACCCACTGCGATTCCCGACGATCCGTTGAGCAGGAGATTTGGTACTGCAGCGGGAAGAATGAGAGGCTCCTCTCCCATGGCATCATACGTGGGCCTGAACTCAGTTGTTCCCTCATCAATCTCTCGCAGCAGCAACGACGCATAACGACTCGGACGGGTCTCGGTATACCGCATTGCAGCCGGTGAATCGCCGTCCAGGGAACCAAAGTTCCCTGATCCGTCAATCAAAGGATATCGGAGGCTGAAATCCTGTGCCATCCGAACCAGCGCATCGTACGCGGCTTGATCTCCATGGGGATGGTATTTCCCTATGACTTCTCCGACTACCGCTGCTGACTTGCGCATCTTGGCCGTATCGCTCAGCTTCATGGCGTGCATGGCATACAGGATTCGGCGGTGCACAGGTTTCAGTCCGTCCCGAACATCCGGAAGCGCTCGGGACACGATTGTCGACAAAGCATACGCTAGGTAACGCTTCTCCAATTCGACGCGCAGGTCTGTTTCTTTGGTTCCTTGAATACCGGCGTTTTTGAGATCCATCACAGTCTAGTCACCTCTGGCCTCACTCCACAAACCTATGTGGCTCCCACGGCCACCTAGGGTAGGCGAGGGCGACACAACTTAATCATGAGAGCAAAATAAGGCAAGCTGAAATAGTCGAAGAGGATCTTCATGAAGATCCGGTGCGGCATGGGACTTTACTTGGAGATAGGAAACCTCCCTATGTGAGGGCTATTCCACTAGTTGGTTTGTGAAATGACACCGGTTCGCTGCGTCTCCGTAAAGCCACCCTCTAAGACGCTGCCGTTGCTCATGATCACCCAGTCGAAAATATCCTTGTCACTCACGTTAATGCGACTTCCCTTGGCCAAACTCTTTATCAAGACCGGACTGTTTGCCAAGTAGCCCTCTAGTTCTCGTCCTTTCCATGTATCCAGGGAAACCCACATCCACTCATGTTCGCCTTGTTCTGAGTCAAATCGGACCTTTACGGCATGAACACGGCCATCGCTTGTTCCCTCGCGACGAAAACTTCTCTTAAAAAGGGGAAGATCGGTGCGGGCTCTCTTGTGGGCATGAAGCAGCTTGTCACGCAGAATGATTTTCAAGTCTTCTTCCGTTTCAACCGACGTATCCCCAGAGCTTGATTGAACCGACTCGTTATGGGCTGCGATTCTCGTAAGAACTTCATGGGTGGCATCCGACTTGTTCGGGTCGTGACCTCTCATGAACGCCTTGACCATGCAGCTTCCTCCTGGAAAATGGCCCTCATCATCCGGGTTGCGCATACTGAGACTGAACGAGAAAGGCGTCGATGCAACCGACAAAGGCCCCACGACACTCCCCTGAATGGGATTCATCTGCAGAAGAGTCCGTGCAATCATGAGCATGAGTTTTGGCGCCTGAACAGCTAATTCACCCGGCACCTGTTCCAGTTCCAATTCCGGTAATCCAAATTTTTGCATGCCGTGGGTATGAATCCATAATCCATCGCTCTCTTCGACAGCTTCGCAATTGACGTGAGAATCCAGACGCACCCCAGTTGTTCCTATCAGATTCTTCTTCCATTCGCGCTCACCCCAAAGCGTGTGAGAAACGACGTCTTGAACGACCCCGTGTGTCATAGATCGGAACACCTCTGCAACCAAGGCCACAAAATGCAGCCACAGAGCTGTATTATCCACCCTCTGAAGAAATCGCAACCTAACGATCATCCGGGCATCCTTGACGGTGTCCACATCTGCGTCACTGAGCCCGCGTGAGTTTCGCGGGAGCATGTCTTCCGGATACTCAAAGAGATCTTCTGCCTCTGATCTTGTTACATATTCAATTGTCAGTGCTCCCTGGTGAATCAGATGGTCCATCTGGGCAAAGCATGACTTGAGTTCCAAATCATTTGAACACGATGTTTCCAAGTCGTTATTGATTTTCTGCCAGTCTGGGACTTGCTCTGTAGGGCAGTATATCCAATACTCCATATGAACCGTGCGCGGATGCACGACGCTTTTCAAATCATTCACTATCGGAAAACGTTGCCGAGAACGTGAGCCCCTGCCCTCGAATTCCCTTTTCTCGCTGTGCCCTGCAACAATGTTGGACTTGATAAGGCTTACGGCTTTGTCTCGGAGCGTCTGAAAGCGGTGTTTTCCCGACGTCGCCATTAGGTTGTTAAACAATCGCAGGGCAGAATACCAGCTTGACTGATTGATGGTCTTCCCACGATTCATCTTTCGCAAGACTTTTTTCACTGTTGCATTGGTCTTATCTAAGTTGGGATATGACTCAAGTAGATATCGCGCCTCTTCATCCCGTTCGAGACCCATAAGGGCGAGTGCCGTACGAGCAACATCTTCATCCCTCACAATTACTCCCTCAAGTGATGTTAATCGAGTGCCCGTCTTGTATGCTTCGTCATAGTTTTTGAGATCCAGTTGGACCTTAAGGAGCCACCGCAAGATGTCTTCTGAGTCCACTGGTTCGTCGAGAGCTAGTAAGAGGTACTCCTCGGCTTTCTTGCTTTCTCCGAGGTACGCATATCCTATACCCAAGGCTTTAAGGCTCGACTCAATCTGACCGTGACGACGCACGAGGGCTTCCAATGCACTGACCACCGCCTTGCTCACCTCACCACCATTGAGAATTCGTCTCGAAAAGGCGACGATCCTGTGTCGAACATCATCGGGAACATTATCCGGGTTCACAGGTGTCCATTGTTTCGGGATGCGTGCATGGCAATGCGGGCAGTTCAGAAAGTCCTCGGAAATGTTTGAAAACCTCTCTTCCGACAATGTCTGAAGATAACTGCATTCCGGGCACCTAACCTGTATCATTGCCTAGATCCTCCAGCAAAAAACATTAGCGATGCTTCCTCCAGCATGCTATATCCCTTGAAGCGAGATCTACCTTTCATAAAATATATTAAATGTCAACACAAACTATTTTATTTTCTTGGTCTTTTCCACAAGTCTTATCTGCGCGCCAACACGTACTCTGTGAGGAGAGGAAATTTTCATGTGTGGAATTTGCGGCGTAGTCGACTTCGATGAGAAACCCTCTCATAGGGCCGTAGAGCTTATGAATGAGACCCTGATCCATCGAGGCCCCGACATGTCCGGAATAAGCCAATTTGAAGGATGCATACTCGGGCACCGTCGGCTGTCCATACTTGATCTTTCTGAGTCCGCGCGACAGCCCATGGTAGCGCCGGACGGGTCTTTGGCGTTGGTTTTCAACGGAGAAATCTACAATTTCCTGCCCTTACGGGCATCACTTGAAAAGAAAGGACACGTTTTCAGGACAACTTCCGATTCCGAGATCCTGTTGGCGCTTTACCAGGAAAAACAGGAAAGGATGTTGGATGATCTGAACGGCATGTTTAGTTTTGCCATCTGGGATGTGGAGAGAAGACGTTTGTTCATGGCCAGGGACCGGCTTGGGAAGAAACCTCTGTACTATCATTTTAATGGTCACCGTATGAGCTTTTCATCAGAGTTATTCTCCCTCATACAAGATTCGCAGGTACCTCGTGGTCTCTCTCAGAAGGCTTTCTTGGAATACTTACTCTATGACTTTGTGCCGGCTCCACACTCGATTTTCTCAGGCATACATAAACTCCCCGCCGCTCACATGGCATTTTTCGACCAGCATGGCGTGACGCTTAAACGTTATTGGCAGCCCCCACTTCCGGAGCATGACCAGGATTACGAAGAGGCGAAAGAGAAGCTGGCAGAGCTATTGAGCGACGCTGTTCGTTTAAGACTCATCTCGGACGTTCCGCTGGGCGCATTTCTCAGCGGCGGGATAGATTCCTCTCTGGTGACCGCACTCATGACTCAATCGTCTAGCGAGAGAATCAAGACTTTTAGCGTCACATTTCCCGGCACATCCCATGATGAATCAAAGTGGTCACAACGTGCTGCCGCTCATTTGGGGACTGATCACCACGAGTACTCCTCCAATTTGAACGAGGAGGAGATTTTCCCCATGCTCGTAAGGCACTTTGGAGAGCCTTTCGGGGATTCGTCGTCATTGCCCACTTGGCAACTGTGTCGACACACACGCACCGACGTTACCGTCGCCCTGTCGGGAGACGGCGGGGACGAGTTGTTCGGAGGTTATGACAGATACTTAGCGAGAAGACTTCAGATCATTTATGATTTTCTACCTGTTGCCTTCAGAAGAAAGATTTTTGAGCCTTTATTGGCGAT
>JAUPKT010000151.1 GCA_030837305.1 Thermodesulfobacteriota bacterium | reverse complement strand
CTGAGATGGCCCAACTGGTAATGGAGCGGGTCTGTGCGACTACGGATCAGGTCACCGCCATTGGGAAGGTGATCTTTGGGAATTGTTTTGCACCCTTGGATCAGAACGTAGCCCGTGTCGCCGCATATAGAGCCGGCATTCCTGATTCCGTGCCTGCTTTTACCATTAATGGGACGTGTGGGTCGTCCATGCAGGCCATCATTAGTGCGGTTCAGGCCGTGCAATGCGGCGAGGCCCAAGTGGTTTTGGCAGGTGGTGTTGAAAGCATGAGCAACGCGCCGTACATCATGGAAACGGCTCGATGGGGTCAGCGCATACGCCATGCTCAGGCGTACGATCTCTTGTGGAAAGGCATGCAGGAGTATCCCATTGGTGTGGGAATGGGGCTCACGGCGGAAAACCTTGCCGAACAATATGACATTCCCAGGAGTGAGCAGGACGAATTTGCTGTATTGAGCCACCAGAGAGCTGCCAAGGCCATTGATGAGGGCAGATTCAAGGCAGAAACTATCCCAATTCCGGTTCCGAGACCAAGGAAAGAGCCATTGATCTTTGACACGGATGAACACGTTCGGCGGGACATAACTCTGGAGCAGCTCGGACGCCTTCCGGCCGCATTCAAGAAAGATGGAACCGTCACGGCCGGCAATGCATGCGGCATGAACGACGCAGGGGCGGCGATCCTGGTGACGACTTTCGAGAAGGCTCTTGAAATGGGCCTTCAACCACTAGTCCGGGTAAGAGGATACCGGGTGGTGGGCGTAGATCCTAATATTATGGGTATAGGGCCGGTTCCTGCCATCCGAGAGGCCTTGGCTCGCTCGGGACTTGGGCTTGGAGACATAGACCGGTTTGAGATCAATGAAGCCTTTGCCGCCCAATACTTGGCATGTGAACGAGAATTGGGTTTGGATCGGAACAAGGTCAACCCGTACGGAAGCGGCATCTCTTTGGGACATCCGGTCGGCGCAACAGGATGCAGACTTGTGGTAACCCTTTTCCACAGCATGGTCTCAGAGGATCTCGGTCTCGGCGTGGCTTCCCTCTGTGCCGGTGGCGGCATGGGCTTTGCCCTGGTGTTGGAACGGATTTGAGCAGATCCGCGTAGGAATCTGATGCTGAAGGTAAATAACATACAGGTCGTTTACAATAAGGTGATCATGGTACTGAAAGGGATTTCCCTTGAGGTTCCTGAGGGCAAGGTTATCGCCCTTCTCGGCGCGAACGCGGCCGGCAAAACCACGACCTTGAAGACCATCTGCGGGATAGTCAGGTTTCAGAACGGTGAATTGGAAGGCGGCGAGATTGAATTCAACGGCCATGTCATTGACCGAAAGGATCCTGACGAAATTGTGAGGATGGGCATTTGTATGGTGCCTGAGGGGCGCAGGGTATTCGATGACCTGAACGTGTTGGAGAATCTGCACATTGGAGCACACACTCGCAGAGATCGTGAGGGGATAAAACGGGACCTGGACCTTGTCATGGAATATTTTCCTCAACTTCGGGTCCGTTCAAGACAGCGAGCGATATTGCTGAGCGGCGGAGAGCAACAAATGCTTGCCATAGGCCGAGCATTGATGTCTCGCCCCCGCCTCCTCATGCTGGACGAGCCTTCCCTCGGGCTTGCGCCAATGCTGGTGAATGAGATCTTCACGATTCTGGCGAGAATAAACAGAGAACAAAACACCTCCATATTGCTCGTTGAACAGAACGCCCGGGCAGCTCTAAACTTCTCTCAGTATGGCTATATCATGGAAAATGGCAAGATTGTCCTGGACGGTCCAAGCGACCAGTTGCAGGAGAATGACGACGTGAAAGAGTTCTATCTTGGCGTGACGGACGATTCAGGCAAGAAGAGCTATGCAGGCGTCAAGCACTACAAGCGCCGGAAACGCTGGCTCTCGTGAAGGACTAGTCGGGAAATGGAATTGCTTGAAATTAGAGAGGTTTCGCTCCGATTCGGCGGTATCATTGCGCTGTCGAGCGTGGACGTGACCATCATGAGCGGTACCTTGCATGCGGTAATAGGGCCAAATGGTGCAGGGAAGACGTCTCTTTTCAACTGCATCAGCGGAATCTATCGCCCCACATCCGGGCACATTTCATTTAACGGTTCCGACATAACGAAACTCAAGCCCCATGAAATTGCCGAGCAAGGGATAGCTCGTACCTTCCAGAATATAGAACTCTTCGCCAACATGAGTGTGATTGACAACCTTCTCTTGGGGTGCCACACCCACATGACCTCCGGGATCTTCTCGTGTTCGCTCTTTTGGGGCAGAGCTTTGCGGCAGGAGGAGGAGAGTAGACTAGAAGTGGAGAGGATTATTGATTTCCTTGAAATCGAGAAGGTCCGGAAGAAAACAGTTGGATCCTTGCCGTACGGTCTTCAAAAGCGGGTTGAGATAGGCAGGGCACTTGCCATGAAGCCCAAGGTCCTCCTTTTGGACGAGCCGGTTGCGGGCATGAATGCTGAAGAGACCGAAGACATTGCCCGCTTCGTGCTGGATATCAAGGAAGAGATGGACGTTACCATCATCATGGTGGAACATGACATGGGAGTTGTCATGGACATTGCCGATACAGTAACTGTCTTGGATTTTGGCGCCAAGATCGGGGAGGGCAGTCCGGCGGAAGTCCAATCAAATCCTGCTGTCATCGCGGCATATTTAGGGTAGTGGACAAAACGGAAAAGAGACGGGGCATGGAACTGGACACCATACCGAAACTCTTCGCAAGAAACAGGAAACTCTATTCTGAACGGGTGGCATTGCGAGAGAAGGACCTGGGAATTTGGCAGCGCACGACGTGGAATGGATACTGGCTCCACGTATGCCATTTCGCCCTTGGTCTGCGGGAACTGGGTCTTTCGAGAGGGGATAAGGTTTCGATACTCGGCGACAATTGTCGGGAGTGGTTGTACGCGGATCTGGCTGCGCAGAGTTCTTCTGCCATAACCGTGGGCATCTATCCGACGGACGTGGCATCTCAAGTCAAGTATATCATGGAGAATTCCGAGTCCTCTTTCATCGTCGCCAAAGATCAAGAACAGGTAGACAAGGTCTTGGAGGTGAAGGACAGTCTGCCGAAGCTGAAAAAGATTATTGTGGTCGATACAAAGGGGCTTCGTCGGTATCACGACCCCATGATCATGAGCTTCAAGGAGGTTGAATCTCTCGGGTCTGCCCTCAATGAACAAGACCCCATGTTGTTTGAGGAGATGGTGAATAATACTCGGCCTGAGGATCCGGCGATCATTGTCTACACTTCAGGAACCACGGGACAACCAAAAGGGGCCATGATAACTCACAAGAATATGATTACTATGATCACCGGCCTCTCACAGGTGTTGGATTTCCGTGATACGGACTCATTTGTGTCCGCTCTTCCCCTTTGTCACATTGCAGAGCGAATGTTTTCGCTGATCTTTCCCATGTGGGCGGGATGTACCGTAAATTTTGCCGAGAGTGTTGCTACACTCCAGGAAGACTTGACTGAGATTTCACCCACCGCGTTTCTGAACGTGCCTCGTATATGGGAGAAAATGCATTCCAACGTCATGATACGCATGCAAGATGCGGTCTTTTTTAAGCGATGGATTTTCAAGGCCCTGCTTCCGGTTGGAATGAAGGTTTCCTCATTTAAGTTGGCCCGAAAGCCGGTGCCGATTCATTGGAAGGCCTTGTACGGTGTCGCTTATCTTCTTCTTTTGAGACCACTTCGCAATCAGTTGGGCCTTTTGGATGCGCGGATATTTGTCAGTGGCGCTGCACCGATGTCGCCGGATCTCATCAGATTCTATCACGCCATAGGGATTCCCGTACGTGAGTGCTACGGGATGACTGAAATGAGCGGGATATCCTGTATACCTCCCGG
>JAUPKT010000150.1 GCA_030837305.1 Thermodesulfobacteriota bacterium | reverse complement strand
GACAAGACGAAGTGCCCGTATCGACCAGGAATTCTCAAGTGAACTGGGAAAAAATCCTCGGCGAAGGGCCTTTTGACGGCGTGGTCAATTCTGTGAAGAAGCTGGTGTCTCAAGGACGGCGCATGGAGGCCAGGCGCCTTGTTGATGGGTTCCAGAAGATTCAGGGACCTATGGAGTTAGGTGATTCTTCCGACTTCATTGTAGAGGTTTTGGATGCACTCATTGATTTGACGGAAGACAAATCCATCGAGGCATTCGTTAATCCCTTGGGCATGAGAATGGTCCGCGTTCCATCAGGTTCTTTTGTCATGGGCAGTTCGGAATCGGATATTGCTTGGGCCATGGCCACTTTGGCGCAGGATCAGCCCATCTCTTTGGAAAATGAATATCCCTTTCACAAGGTCCGTATTCCTCGGCCGTTTTTCATTTCTCAGACGGAAGTTACTGTTGAACAGTTTCGAGCATTTGTTGATGCGACGGGATATCGCACGGATGCGGAGGAGGCGGGCGGAGGACAGATATTCAACACCAGAGCCAATCGGTTCGAGCAAAAGGATGGCAGCTCGTGGAAGAACCCGGGTTGGGCCGTATCTCCTAACGAGCCGGTTGCGATGGTCTCTTATGACGACGCCCAGGCGTTTGTGGAATGGCTGTCGGCCAAGGATAGGCTGCCATATAAGCTGCCGACCGAAGCTCAGTGGGAGCATGCAGCACGGGGTGGAGTCCCCATGGCACAATTTCCTTGGGGCGATGGGGTGCCCGACGGCCAGAGGGCCAATTATGCCGATAGAAATACCGATTTCGAGTGGCGAGATCGAGATGCTGATGACGGGTATAAGAATGTTGCTCCGGTCGGAAGCTACAGTGCCAATGGCTTTGGACTGTATGATATGGCGGGAAACGTTATCGAGTGGGTTCGGGATCATTACCTGGAAGATTACTATCGATTCACGCCTGAGGTTGATCCGGAAGGACCTGGTCATGGCGAAAACAGGGTTACGAAGGGTGGGGACTGGGCATCGGGTGCAACGAGCCTTCGCTGCGCATTTAGAGGCTGGTCTCGGCCGGATTTGGCATTTAACAATGCGGGCTTCAGGGTGATCGTAGACTTGTCCAGTCCTCAACATCCTTTTCACTTGGCTGAGAACTTTCTCTCTCGGGAGTGGGTGCCGGGGCCGGATCAACGAGCCGTGGCAGAGGCGGTTGCCAAAGAAAAGGAGCGACAAGCCAAGACAGAGGCGGCGAGCCGAAAAACAGCCGCTCGCAAACCCGTGGTGGAATTTACGGTGAGGGGTCTTGTGGTCTTAGAGGCTCCCGCGAAATCAGATGCGGCCAAGGCCGGGATGCTCAAAGGCGATGTCATCATCGAATACAACGGAATCACCGACTTGACTGCTGAAACACTTACCGAGGCTGCTACCGCCGCCAAGCGGGAGAAAATTAGACCAGTCTTGGTGTTCGTGCGAGATGGAGTAGAATATTCGGTGCGTGTCGGTCCGGGTTTCTCAGGCATGACTGTCTCCGAAACTGTTGTGAAAGGCCCGTTCAAGAAAAATGTTCCGGCGCAAGATAAGCAGCGTGAGCAGGAGAGAAATAGAAGAACGAGACCAGAGCAATGGACGTAGTTCCGAGACTATTTATCGATTTTTCTATTATCTGTGCATGAATAGAGTTTGTTTGACAAAAAGAGTTGATTTTCTTTTGAAATATGATAGAGGGGTGCGAAAAATTGGGCGAGGTGGTTTGACGATGGGAAGAATGCTTGTGGTCGTTTTCTTGGGGATGGGATTCGTGGCCTTTTCCGGCGATTGCAATGCCCAGCAAGGTCTGATTCCGGTCAAACCAAGCTATACGGATGCAGCGTACACCCCTCAAAAGGAAGCAGGCGTTCAAGATACGGAGACTTTTGCAACACCCACGCCTCGCGATCAGATGTATGTGTTCTGGGTCTTGGGGAAAATGCTCAGTTATCCCATTGACAAGGCTGAATCGTTCATCGTCAGCAAGTTGAAACGGGGGGCGGATCCGGCAGTAGTAAAACCGGCCAGTGCTCCTTCCCAGCCCAATCCTTTTCAGTCGGTGAATTGGCGTGAGATTCCTCCTGCGCCTCCGGCCAAGCCGAGATGAGATTCTGATGTCGCTGAATCTCCAACTATGTCTATGGGTTGGTGGTAGCGACCTGCCGTCTTGAAAAAGGAGAGAACTTTCATGCCAGGACGTATAGATATCCGGCATTGGGACGAAATCGAGAGTGCTGAAGTAGCTTCCCTGAAATACAGGGATCGGACGCTTGAAGTAAAAGGAATCACGATTCGATGGCTCTCCAAGTACGGAGATGACGGGACTGGTTCACCACAATATGGGTTGAGATTCTTCACGGCTGAGCCCGGCGGTGAAATCCCCATCCACGCTCACCCCTATCACCAAACGGTGTACATTTTGACCGGTCAGTTCAGATCGTGGGAGTTTGACTCAGAAACCGACAAACCGGTTCACGAAAAGCTATGTGGACCTGGTGATTTTATTTATGTTCCCGGTATGGTTCCCCATGGAATGAAAAATATCAGTGACACCGTCCCGGGGACTTTTCTCTGCTGCATCTGTACGCCGGGATCTGATACGGCCGTGTAATTGATTTCTTCCTTTTTCTGTACATGAATACAACCACATATCATTGCAGCACTTGGGCTCGGCCAGCGGTCACGGCATCAATTGTGGGAGTGAATCCGGCGGTCACGGCACACTTGATGGACTCTTCGAAATCGGCCCGGCTGACATGAAAGCTTGGCTCGACGACGAGTAATTTGCCACCTGGCTTCAGGACCCGTCTCATATCAAGAAAAAAGGTCTTCGGCTCGGACAGTTCATGCACCACATGGATCGCCGCACCAAAATCGACCACGCCATCTTTTAGTTTTCCTACGTCTTCGGGCCTTGCGGGCTGTATGCGATCCAACAACCCGGTACGCTCTGCTCTTTGTCTTAACCTGATGAGCATCTTTTCCTGGATGTCCACCGCGATGACCTTGCCATTTGAGCCCACCATGCGGGCCATGGGCAGGGTGAAGAAACCCATTGCGCAGCCATAGTCAACGACGGTCATGCCTTGTCGTACAAAGGGCGAGAGGAGTTTTTCCGGGTTTTCCAAGAGTCTTCGAAGCGGGCTTACCAGCAGGTAGCCTAGCCACCAGGGACAGATATGATCGGCCATTGGCTGTGTTCCGTGTCTGAGTCAGCGTCTTGTCTCGATGGCTGACGCAGAAGAAGCAATATGAGAAGCTTATTGTGAGGAGATTGAGTCCAGCTCAGAATTCTGCCGGCACAAAGCCCTGTTCATTCTGGATGTCCATGAGGTCGTCCCCCACGGCCAGGACGACGATTCCCTTGTTGGACGCATACCGTACGAGACTGGGATCGGCATAGAGCGTCGCGAGCGAGCCGAGAATCTTCTTGTCGGTGTATTGAGGAAAATAAAAACGAATCTCCCCCATG
>JAUPKT010000027.1 GCA_030837305.1 Thermodesulfobacteriota bacterium | reverse complement strand
GCGCACAACATGTGTGAAGCAATATTCTCATGAAAACAGTTGTCTCCACTGTGAGGTCGTGTTAAGCATTGAATCAAAGCTATGGTTATGGCATCGAACAATCAATCGTGATGTGAGTCGCTCATGAAGATCAAAGGAACAATACTATCGCTCACCTTGCTCATGGTAAGCTGGTTGCCCTCGCCTGCATTCTCTGCCGAAGACAAGACAGTCTATCTGAACGCATTCACTGAGACTTCAACCGCATACCTCAACGATGCCTTCTTGCTCGTGGGATCCACTGCCGATAACCTGATGACCGAGTCTCTGTCACGTGATGCCGCCTTCGAGATCGTCGCCAACGTTCAAAAACGCATCCGCATCGTAAGGGCGAAAATGAAGCTTGTGCTGCTTACCGACATCAGGCCTCTGGACAGAAAACTGTTGTCTCTCCTTGAAAGCTCCTACGCCTGCCTCGACCAACAGACTTGGGCCCTGATGATGTACATCCGAGAATATTCACCATCTGCTGCGAAAAGATTCGAAGAAAGACGGGCTGAGTGCCTGGCAAGAATCGAGACGGTGGCCGCATTCTACGCGAGTCTGCCTCCGGCCCCTGAGTTCCCGGAACCCCTTAGTACCCGCTGATCACCAACCCTTATTGTGAAGCGTTCCCGGTCCAAATACTCCAATAGCGGTATGTTATATTTCCGGGAAGACCCTGTTATTTCTGAAAATTTCGAAGGCGTGAGGCTTTTTTCCTGCTCAAAGTACCGTAATAAATCCTTTTTGATACCTTCTACGTACTCTTTGGAAAAATACATGTCTTCGCTCACGCGAACTATCTCTGACGTGGCCTCCAGGACCTTCAGAAGACTGCGGACCTGTCTGATTTCCCATCCGGTCATGGCAAGTATCTCTTTCACCGTCGGAGGGGCATTCCGTCCCTCAACGATAATAGTCGTCAACCGGTCTGTAATGTCTTTCTCTGCTTGTCCCAGGGTTACTTGGTGTGAAGAGGCCCTGACCAGATCCCCTTCGGCCACTATGGCGCTGCCTTGGACAAGTTTGTCCAGGACCGCCTTAAAAAGCTTCTCCGACCCAAAGGACACGGATCGAAGCTCCTGTTTGGAAATACCCTGCTTGAGAGGGTTGTCTGCATGAAACTTGGCTAGGCGACTCAGGACTCTCTCTCGAACAAGTTCCACAAAGTCGATGTGCACCAGCCGATTTTCCGATGCGTCCATCCGGACAATTCGCCTTGCGTTCTTGAGCGCGTCCACCACTGCGTCCAATCGTTTGCCGGAGAGGCCTGAAAGACCTATGAGTTCGTTCCGGGTGGTCCCCGCAGGACCACTGCTTCTCACAAGGGAACTTACGATGCTCTGTTCGTCCTCCGTCTCGGATTCCATAAATGAACTTAATGTTCTGGATTTAAGCTTTGTCCCACGAGGGTTTGTTATCACACCTCCTCCAACTGTTAGAGAGGGGGAAAGTGCACGTATGACGAACCGGTCTCCCGAAGATGGCACAATCTCTGAAGCCGTGCGAATCTGAGCGAGGGTTTGCTGCCCGGGCTCCAGACTATCCATATTGGGAAGCACGACAATTGCCTCGACCTCCGAGGTGAAATGGTGCAACTTTACTTTTTTTCTGTTCTTGAATGCTCCGCCGGGTCTCGAGATGGCGGACAATTTGACATCAACGATATAAGAAGGCTTGAATTCCCCTGGATGAGTGATCACATCGCCACGGCGAACTTGTGACGGTTCGATTCCGCGAAGATTCACGGCAACACGCTCACCCGGGAACGCCTGCTGTTCAAACTGATTATGGGATTCAAGGGAACGTACAGAGGTCTTAAGTCCCCTGGGGAGAATCTCGATGTCATCTCCCACCGATAGGGTGCCGGATATCAACGTGCCGGCCAATACCGTGCCATAACCTTTCAAGGTGAAAACACGATCCACCGGGAGTCGTAACAGACCATGCACGGGTCTGACAGCCACCCTTGCCGCCAGGTTCGTCAAGACTTCTTTCAGTTCGTCAATCCCTTCGCCGGTGCGTGATGATACTTTGACCAAAGGCGCACCCTCGAGAAACGTACCTTTAATGAGGTCCTTCGCGTCCTCCTCCGCAAGGAGGGCAAACTCCTGGTCCACCAGATCCAACTTGGTCAATACGACTACCCCAAGTGGTATACCGAGCAGGGACAATATGTCCAAATGCTCAACCGTTTGAGGCATAACTCCCTCATCAAGGGCAATGACGAGAGCGGCGATGTCGATGCCGCCTGAGCCTGCAACCATCTGCCTTACAAATTTTTCGTGTCCGGGAACGTCAACGATCCCCATTCGAATGGCATCCCCGAGATCCAAATATGCAAAACCGAGTTCTATGCTGATACCACGCTGCTTTTCTTCCTTCAGGCGATCCGTGTCTATCCCGGACAGAGCTTTGACGAGTTCCGTCTTTCCGTGATCGATGTGTCCCGCAGTGCCCAGGATCACCCTCTTCATAAGCACTCCTCGCTTAGTGGTGTCTTAAATTGGGGATACTCGAGCTGTTCCGTACGTCTCATTCAGGCCAGATCTCCAGTGAACGCCTTCGAGGAAAAGGGTAGGGGGTTTGTGACCCAAACCAACGATCGAAAACCTTATCAAGGGATCCATCAAGGGCCATGTCCTGCAAAGCGAAATTGACAAGATCTCGCCAGGCCGAATCATCCGAAGGCAATGCTACGGCCAATCCTTGAGGGTTGTCCAAAGCTTCAATCATTTCGAACTTTCCCTGGTGGCGAGATGCGTATTCCAAGAGGGTCAGGCCGGAATCCATCCAGCCGGCGATTTTCGACTTGCTCAATGCCATGAAACACGACGCTGCATCGGGGTACGACACCACATTGTTCTCGGCCTGCTCATCTCCAAGGTTCCGCAGGAGCTTCATGGCAGCTCTCTCTGAAGATTTTCCCTGTACAACCCCGATCTTTTGGCCCTTGAAATCATTCACCGATCGGAATACGCCTTTCAGACCCAAGATCTGAGGCGTATCATAGAAATAGGCCTCGGACAAATCGAATTCTCTGTCCACGGACCTTGTGTGACGAATGCAACAAAAGGCGCCGTCTAGCATCCCTCTTGCCAACAATGAACGCCACGTCTTGTCATTCACTTTTATGGCCTCGAGTTTCAGGTTAAGGTGCTTAGCCAGTTGCCCCGCAAGTTCAACTTCAAAGCCCACCCACTCTCCCTGAGAGTTGAGAAATCCTTGGGGAACCAGATTATAGGGGACGCCCAGGCGAACCACCCCGCTCTTGGTCACTCTATCATACACGGGACCGGCTTCAATGTGAGCAAGCGAGGATAGGACCAATACCAGAGCTACCAAAATGATAAACTTGTGCTGCGCGCCACTCAAAACAAGACCTCCCTATGGTTCATCCGCAAGGAAATCCACACCTTCCGAATCGTCGTGATCATCATTGTCAAAAATGTCGGCCCCAGTTACAGAAGCCCAACTCTCGAGCACGTCCTCTCGCCTCACTTCAATCGTAGTCTCCTCGTCAATCTTCAGGAAAACCGTCTCCGTCAAAGGATTGTGTTTTATAACGACGCCTTCACCCTTCCGGGTCTTCACCGTCTTGCCGATCTTGGGCAATCCCTTCCTGAAGTCCTCATAAATCCCATGTTCATAGCCCAGACAACACATCAATCGTCCACAGACACCGGAAATCTTTGTTGGATTTAGTGACAAATTCTGAGTCTTGGCCATTCGGACTGAGACGGGCTTAAAATCGGTGAGAAATCTGGAGCAACACAATTCCTGGCCGCACGTAGCAAGACCGCCTATCATCTTCGCCTCATGCCTGACACCAATCTGCCTCATTTCAATTCTCACGGGAAATCTTGCAACAAGCTGTTTGACGAGTTCCCTGAAATCCACCCGTCCTTCCGCAGTGAAATAAAAAATGTATTTCGATGAATCAAAAAAACACTCGGCAGAGACGAGTTTCATCGGGAGACCCAGCTCCGAGATACGCTCCAGACAATAGGAGTGTGCATCTGTCTCACGCTGTTTGCATCGTTCCCACTGGTCAAAATCTGTCCTTCCCGCCTTCCGAAGCACCTTTCTCAGGCCCTCCAATTGCACAGGATCAAACTCCCTCTCAAACGGAGGGAGCGCAACGCATCCGAGCCCTGTGCCTTTTTCGGTCTTGACAATGACCCAGTCGCCTCGATTCAGATCCAGCTCTGCCGTATCAAAGTGATATATTCTGCTGGCCTGACCAAAACGAATGCCGCAGACGGTCACTTTCACTCTTTCGTGGGCCTGTGTGGTTCCCGTTTCCGACTCATATTCCACCTGGGCCCTCTGACAGCAACGGCCCACATCATGCTCGCACTTCGACGTTTCGCAACAGGCGGGCATGAAAGCCGTGGTGTCATGGAACTCACAATTCAAAAGGTGGCTCTCTGTCACTGAGAATTCCCCGTCCTCAAGATGTTCTTCAATGGGCTGAGCCCCTATGGGCGAGTTTTCATCCTCGCCATCTGCATGGTACAAATCCGATGGTCCGAGATGTGGGACATCCCCCACACCGTGATTCGGGCCTCCGCTATATGTGCCCTTCCTACGCCTCGGATCCCACGATCGAGGTAAATAGGTTTTGTCGGGTCTTTGCTTTTCTTCAGTCATGGTATTAGTTCACCAAAAACGTCGTCACCCTTGGGGTCCGGGTTCCGGAGTAAACGTGTCAATCTCAAGAACATGACATCCGTGGCTAAATTTCGATTCACATTGATTTCCGATTCAATGAGTGACAAAGTCGCCACCAGCTCGTTGTACGCCGCAAGTAGTTGCCGGGGCGAGAAACGCTCAGAAAGGTCTTTCAACACGGACAGAGAGTCCTGGTTGATGACCCGGCTCTCCTCGTCCAAACATCGGACGCTCAAGAGATCTCGCAGCCAACTCATTGATATCCTGATTGCGTCTCGCGCAGTGTCCAGGTCTGCGGCGATTGCAGCGGATAATCCCATGATTTCACCAAAACCGATGACTCCTCCACGGCTCAACGCGTCGATCAACCTCTTTCGCATATCCCTAAAGGTCGGGTTGTCGAGCCTCAACGCCTCCTGAACACTACCCCCTGCCATCGATGCAAGAATAAAGGACTCGTCGGGACTCACCTGTTTGATCTCCTCCAGGACCTTCGCCACCGATTGATTGGAAAGGGCGCCAAAACGAATCCGTCTGCAGCGGGATCGGACGGTCGGAAGCAGAAGGTACGGCTTTGATGTGACCAAGAAGAGGATGCGTGACGCAGGAGGTTCCTCCATGGTCTTCAACAAGGCGTTCTGTGCGGATCGGTTCAATAGATGAGCGTCATCAATCAGACAAATGCGCCAACGCCCCTCGGACGGAGGAAACTTGAAGAAGTGGTGAATCCCGCGTGCCTGTTCAATGCGAATACTGCCACGTTCCGGTCTCACTATCTGAACATCAGGATGATTGGAGCCCGTGATACGTCTGCAAACGCTGCACGTACCTTGCGGATCGTTAGCGCCCTCTGGACAGTTCAATTGACGGATGAATCGCAACGCGACCAGCTTCTTGCCGATTCCCTCGCTGCCGGTAAAAAGGTAAGAGTGGGCTGGTGTACTTCTCAGAGCAGTGCGCTCTAACAAGGCAAGAATGGTTTCATGCCCGACAATTTGATTCATAGGACCCTAAGACGATGTTCGGTGGCCCATCCAATCACGAAATGAGACGGATCGCAAGGAGATGCGTCAGCGCCTCACCGGTATGTACTTGTCCATTGCCAGCACCAAAGGCGAAGCAACAAAAATTGACGAGTAGGTACCGAATATGATGCCAATCAATAGAGCCCAGGCAAAGTCCCGCAAGACATTCGTGCCTAAGAAGAGAAGCGAAACGACAACCAGAAGCGTGAACATTGAGGTCATTATCGTCCGAGACAGTGTCTGATTGATAGAATCATTCAGTATCTGAATGAGAGGCTGCTTTTTCATAGTCTTGAGGTTCTCTCGTATCCGGTCGCACACGACAATTGAATCATTAATGTCATATCCGATTACCGTGAGCATGGCCGCCAATATCGTAAGGTTGAACTCTTTACCGGTCCACACGAAGAACCCGTAAACCACAATCAGGTCATGGACGAGACAGAAAACAGCACCCAATCCCATGCTGAAGGTAAAACGAAAAACCATGTACACGAGAAGCAGGGCCAAAGCCACCACGGTAGCCCAAACGGCAGCTTCCCTCAAATCACGCCCCACCTTCGGGCCGACAATCTCAAGTCCCCTGATTTCGCTCTGTCCTTTACCGAACTTGGCATCCAGGATGGTCTGAATTTGCCTGGACAACTGGTCCGTACCCTCTTCAGGTATCTCCATCCTTATGAGATACTCTTCGCCGCCCGCGGAAAACTTCTGTATGGTGACATTTTCACTCAACCCCCTGAGTGCTTCCCTTACATCTTCAATGTGAACCTCTTTGTTGAACTTCACCTGAACCATAGTCCCGCCGCTGAAGTCTATGCCAAGCTGTATATGACCTTTCACAGGAATCGATATCAGCGACAAGACCATCATCGCCGCAGTGAATATATATGCATAGCGCCTGTATCCCATGAAATCGATATTCGTGTTCGGGGGTATCAGTTCCACTTTTTGAATCCTTCCTGGTATTCGCTTAACATGAGAGCGAGTTTCATTTGAGTGCTTCCAAAATTCCTTCTTATAAAGATCATATACTGATTGTTTTCACTCGCTTTACCTGAAGAGCGTAGTCAAAGATTGCTCGTGTGACAAACAGTGCTGTGAACATAGACACAACCAATCCGATGCACAATGTGACTGCAAATCCTTTAATCGGTCCGGTGCCGAATTGGATCAACGGCAACGCAGACAGGATGGTGGTCAGGTTGGAGTCGAAGATTGTCGAAAAGGCCTTGGCATACCCGTTTTCCAACGCTGCTTTGGCAGACTTACCGAGCCGAAGCTCTTCTCGTATCCTTTCAAAGATCAGTACGTTGGCATCGACGGCCATGCCCATGGTCAGGGCTATTCCTGCCAAACCGGGCAAGGTCAATGTTGCCCTGAATCCGGGCAACACCATCACCGCAAATATGAGGAGCAGATTCATGGTCAGGGCTACGTCAGCCACCGCACCGGACCACTTATAGTAGATGAACATTCCCACAACCACCAAGGCGAGACCCAGGACGATGGCGTTTCTCCCCAGCCGTATGGAATCGGCCCCGAGAGAAGGACCGACCATTCTATTTTCCAGAATTCTCACCGGCGCGGGCAGGCTACCGGCTCTCAGCACAAGCGCCAAGTCATGCGCCTCTTCAGGGGTGAACATGCCCTCGATTATGGCCGAACCGCCTGAAATCTTGTCCTTTATCACCGGAGCGGAATAAACGCGATTGTCGAGGATGATTGCAAGGCGCTCCCGCACGTGCTCACCAGTAATGCGTTCAAACTGAACACCACCGATACGGTTGAAATCCATGCTGATGATCATCCGTCCCATCTTGTCCGGTTGAACACGTGCGTCGGTGAGAACATCACCGGTCATGAGGATTTGCTTCCTTATGAGATGAGGCGTTCTGGTCACAATCCCGGTAGCCGGATTTCGGTCAACCTTGTATAAAATCTCACTTCCCGGCGGCACATCCCCCTTGAGTGCGGCATTGAGGTCGCCTTTTTCGTCCACCAGCTTAAATTCAAGCCTTGCGGTCTGTTTTATGATGTCGATGGCACGGTTCAAGTCTTCTTTCAGGCCTGGTAGTTGCACAATAATCCTGTCGCTGCCGTGGATGACCACGTCAGGTTCGGCAACTCCCAGGGCATCCACCCGATTTCGAATCGTGTCAACAGCCTGCCTCACAGCCTTATGCTTAATACTCTCTTCCGCCTTGGGATCCACCTGAAGCTTTATCGCGAACCCCTTCTCTACAGGCTCCGACGAAACTTTCTTAAAATTGTGGAGCTTGTCCAAGATCTTCTGGTCAAATAGAGCAGCCTGATCTGCGTCTCGTAATACGACTTCCAGCGAAGACGACGAGGTGCGCCGGACATCGACGTACCGAATCTTCTCATCCTTCATTAAGGCAGCCGCCTCCGATGCAGTCTGGTCCACAACGGCCTCAACCGCCTTGTCGGCCTCGACCTCCAGGATAAGGTGCAAACCACCCTGAAGATCGAGCCCAAGCCTGACAGGACTGTCAGGTAAGTGCTTGGACCAAAATGCAGGCACCGGACCCAGCGATGGATAAAGCAGGAAGAGACTCACTAACAGAACAATCGCAATTATTCCAAACCGTATCTGTAGGCTTTGAATCATGAACTCTCACCCCTCAGCTATTTTGATCAGGTGGTGGTGGAGCGGAGGCTAGGCCTGCGATGTGCGCTCTCGAAACCCGTACTCTCACCTTGTCTGCGACCTCTAGTGTGACCACCTGATCCTGTATCCCGGAAATTCTGCCATACAGACCACCCTGGGTGATCACGGAATCACCCTTCTTGAGGTTTTCCAGCAACATTCTGTGCTCTTTTGCCTTCTTTTGCTGCGGCCGTATGAGCAGCAGATAAAATATTGCAAAAATCAATATCATCGGTGCAAAACTAATGAGAGTGTTCATGTCTCCTCCTCCCTGTCCGGCAGATGGAGCCATGGCGTAAGCAGTGTCAATCATTTGAATCCTCCATTCGGGCCAAAAACTGTCCGTAATATGTCGACAGCTTCCCTTCTCGTATCGCCTCTCGAAGGTCAGCCATCAATCTCTGGTAAAAGGCCAAGTTGTGAATCGTCGACAGTCTATGGCCGTAAATCTCCTTTTCCTGAATAAGATGCCTCAGATACGAACGGGAGTAGTTGCTGCATAACTCGCATGAACACTTAGAATCGACCGGTTCTGGGTCATCGCGATAGCGGGCATTTCTAATGTTTATGGAGCCGAAAGAGGTAAACAACTTCCCATTGCGAGCATTTCGTGTGGGGAGGACGCAATCGAACATATCCACCCCCCTCACAACTCCATCCAGTATATCGACGGGAGTGCCGACCCCCATGAGATACCGGGGTAACCGCTGTGGGATGAAAGGTACCGTTGTTTCCAATACCTCAAGCATGACATCAGAGGGCTCTCCAACGCTGAGTCCTCCGATAGCATATCCGTCCAAATCCAATGACACGAGGCCTTCGGCGCTTTCTTGCCTCAGATCCGGAAATGTCGACCCTTGTACTATGCCAAATAACGCAGGGTCAACAGTTTTTTGGACGGCGGCACATCGCTTGGCCCATTCATACGTCCTATCCACGGCCTGTGCTGCAACATGCTTCTCCACAGGATAGGCCACCACGTCGTCCAAACACATGGCAATGTCACTACCCAACGCGGCCTGCACTTCCATGCTCTTCTCGGGAGAAAAAAAATGAGTACTCCCATCAATGTGCGATCTGAACTCAACTCCCTCAGAAGTAACTTTTCGCAATCCGACAAGACTGAAAACCTGAAATCCCCCACTGTCCGTCAATATGCCGCCGTGCCAATTCATGAAATGATGAAGTTTGCCTAGTCTCGATACAACATCATGTCCCGGTCTCAAATAGAGATGATAGGCGTTGCATAACACCATCCGGTAGCCAAGTCCCCATACCTCCTGCGGTGACACCGATTTTACAACGCCTCTCGTGCCCACGGGCATGAAGCATGGCGTACTTATTTGGACCCCCCGTGACAACGTCAGCACCCCGCAACGGCCCGAGGTGCTTATATCTGTATGCTGGATGCGAAAATCAATAGCCATGACTGCTTGTCGACGCCGTGAACGCTACCCCTTTCGATACACCCCATGACCGCCGATGAAAAAAGTGGCCAACTCTCTTACCTGTTCGCCTTCTTGATCCCCAATGCATCAGTGGCCAGGATCATCTTCATGATGTTGGTAGCGCCTTCCAATATTTTGTACACCTTGCCGTCCCTCAGAATGCGAGCTATGGGATACTCGTTCGAATAGCCATAAGCGCTCAACACTTCCAAGGCCAGGTCCGGCACCTCATCCGCAGCACGGCATGCATAAAACTTGGCCAATACCGTTTCCCGATTATTGTTGACAAGTCCCTTGTCTTTCTGAATAGCGCATCTCCATACCAAGGCCCTCGCCGCTTCCGTTTCCACCACCATGCGTGCGATCACCTCTTGGACCATCTGAAATTCTGCGATGCGGCTGCCGAACTGGCTCCGTTCATTTGCATACTTGATTGACTCGTCCAAGGCCGCCTGACAAGTACCGACGGCGCCTGCCGCCGCGGACAACCTCGTACTAATGAGTTCTTGCATGAGATAGCCAAAACCCTTGCCCTCCTGACCTAACATGTTCGACGCCGGAACCCGCACGTCCTCCATGATGATCTCTCCGGTAGGGCACGCCCAGAGGCCGAGCTTGTCCTTAATGGCCTTGGTGGAGACTCCGGGTGCGTCCATGTCCATGACAAAGACACTCATCCCACGATGCTTGGCCTTCTTGTCGGTCATGGCAAATACGACAGACATGTCCGCCACTGGGCACCATGTAATCCACATCTTCCGGCCATTGAGCACGTACTCACTTCCGTCTTTCGTTGCGGTGGTGGTCATGGAGGCCGTGTCCGAACCGGCATCAGGTTCGGTGATCCCGAAACATCCCAAGATCTCCGCAGACATCAATGCCGGTATGTACTTGCGCTTGAGTTCTTCACTGCCCCATTTGAGGATGGACATGGCCGTACCCATGGTCTGCATATTAAACGCAACTCGCAATGACCCGGATACACGACCAATCTCTTCTGTGGCAATCGCATGTGCCAAATAACCCATGCCGTTGCCCCCGTACTCCTCTGGGACCGGACACCCAAACAGATTCAGCTCCGCCATCTGCGTCACCAACTCACGCTGAAACCGGTGCTCATTCTCATCACGCTCAACGACCGGCGCAATCTCCTTGTCCGCAAACTTGCGTACCATGTCGCGCAACATTACATGGTCTTCAGTAAGCTCCACATCATATTGGTCACTCATAACAGCTTCTCCTTACATCAAATATATGTGCCAAGAGTAGGGTCCAATGAACGCATCCAAAGTCTCTGTTAAAGCGTAGCAGCTTCGCACGGACGCAAATCGGGAAAGTGAAGCCAAATCAAAAGGATCCATAGTTTCACATAATCGAATCTGTCACTCTAACAAATGCATCACTCACGCGTCAATGAATTGCGACGGCAGTGTTTCGTCTCGTGCCGGCCAAAAAATAAACCATGAACATGCAACCGACCAATACCGCAAACCACAGGGTACACACCCGAATCAATATAACGGCCGGGAGAGCATTTTCATAGGAGATACCCATGAAAGACATTAATCCCATCATGCTCGCTTCAGTACCGCCGATTCCGCCGGGAAGCATGGAAAGGGCACCAATAATGGTGGAAAAGCAATACACGAAATTAGCTTCCAAGAAAGACCCCGGAAGCCCCAACCCTTTCATAATGATGTGCATGGAAATGGATTCCAGACCCCACGAAAGAACCGACATTACGAGGCCAATGGAAAAGATCCGAACGGTCATGAGGTCCTTGCCGGTGAGCAACATAGTGAGTACGCGTTGAGAAATCCACGAGAGAAACGAAACGCGACCCAATCGCTCCAAAATAGGCCTATACAAAGGCTCCACACAGAGAAAAATTCCTGCGGCCAGCACGATTCCCGCACAAAGCAGAAATAGGCTCATCCAGCCGGTGAAAAGGAGAAAGGAGAAAGAACCGAGCAACAGTACTCCCCAAAGATCCATGAGTCGCTCGATGACCAAGATTCCCACCGTTTTGGTGACCGGGATGCCATGATCCTCCTTCAGAAAAACCCCCTTCACGGCCTCGCCTGCTTTGCCCGGGGTTCCCGTGAGGGAAAAACCTGCCAAGAATGCCGCGATACTGTAACCCAGGGGAATTCTCTCTCCACTACACAAGAGATAGTAATGAAACCTGACTCCGCGAATCAGCCATCCCACCAGAACCAAGACAATCACTTGGACCAGATCGAAAACGGGGAATGCCATCAAAGAGGCTGTGATGGCCCTGTAGTCCGAAGCAACCACTGCGGCGCCGTACAAGATCGTCCCCACGATTGCGAATACAAGAACTGATCGGACTATCCGAGACGAACTACCGGTAATTCCTGCATCACGGGAGGATTGTTCGGCAGCAGATAAACAATTATTGTCATTGAGAGCAGGCATCTTTGACTTTCATTGAACGAGGGAGAGATTCTAACGCCGCGGAAAATAGATGCATTGACCCTGAAAAGCATTCCAGGCCGCGTCGAGTTCCATTTTCATGTGCTGCAAAATTCTCGTGGCCTGCCCAAACTGGGGACTGCCGGGATGCATCATCCTCACCTGCTCATAGTAATTGGTGTACCGCTCCCAAAGAGCTTTCCAATTCTTCTCCAACTGAAGACAATTGCCAAATTCGGGATTGGATAAATCGGGTCTGAAAGCATACTCCTGAGGCATATCTACCTGTGGTAATCCTTGACGTGGTCCAGCCTGAGACTGTCCCATGGGGCGTTGACCCTGAGCAGGATACGGAACCTGGGTCTGGGGCACGGGCACGGAAAAGCCGAGTAAAAACACAAGAAAAATCGTTGCCCATGCCAAAACAATTATATGCTTTACATTATTCATCTGACAACCCGACAGCTCATCAGAAATAACCACATATCTTCTTGAGATACGCACAGAGTTCACCGCTATGCGTCCTATTCGGTCCCCTCACTCTGAGGAACCCTCTTTCCAGCATCCATTGCCATGAAAAAATCGTTTGTGCGTATTCGGCACCCGAAACATGAAATAATAGACCAATGCCATCACCACATACACAAGGACAAAACTCCAAATCACGTCAGTTAGAAAATGGCCGCCCTGTGCCAGGCGACCGAACCCCAAGAGAAAACCATACGTCATCCCTAGAGCTACCACCGTCCAAGCCGCCAAAGGGTTGTGCAGAAACAAAACGGCCCCAGAGGACATGGAAAACCCAATTGCACAGTGTCCGCAGGTAAATGACTTCCCAGAGCAGGAAATACACGGCGGCCACGCATCACGGTACTGGAAAGTGCCGCCGAATGCCGTGATGTCCGCCGGCCGTGGCCTTCCCCAGCCGTTTTTCAAAATGCCGTTTACCAAGAGCCCCGGCCCGAGTAGAATAGTCAAAACAACCACAAGACAGGGTTTCTTCCATGTAAAAGAGACCCGATCCAGTAACGTTCCTGCCAAGGCCACCAACACGCCTACTAAAAGAAGGATCCCCGGGACTTCTCCATATCTATACAGAAATTTCCAAGGCTGCTCCGCTCCTAGTGCCCAACCCCCTTCAGCACCACCTTTGGAAAAGAAATACCGGCTCAAGGTCAAATCCAAGCCTTGGGCCATGACAATGAAAGTTGATCCAATGCCCAGACAAAGCAACATTAACACAGTTGCGGTCACAGAACCCGCACGGTTCACATTACCACTCCAATCTCCATGTCACGAGTCCTCCTGAAGACCGGCACTGTCCCATCCATCTTGCAATAAGGATTTAGCGGGAATTTCCATTCAGCTCAAGGCCCTCTCATACAGATCGTCTCACTTTTTTCGATCTCCGGCAATCGAAGAAAACACCAAAGAAGAATTGATCCAATCATAGGCAGATCTTAAAGCTCTGAGATTATAGTATCACAAACGAAATACACTATAAACAACTTTATATATATAGGTGAACAATCTCATTTTTATTGACAAATACGTAACTACATACTAGAAATGCGCCTGATGAGAGTTTTGCATGATTGACAAACCTTTCCGCTAGGTCATGGCACGACGGTACCGAGCTTATGGAACAATTAGAACATTATAACCTGGTAGATATCCTCATCCTTTCCTGCGTGTGCGTCGCGGTTGTCCTTGGTTTCTGGAGAGGTTTTGCCCGCACATTGACCGCCGTGGCAGGCGTGATCATAGGCGTGGTTGCAGCCGGAAAATATTATCCCGTAGTGGAGCCATATC
>JAUPKT010000149.1 GCA_030837305.1 Thermodesulfobacteriota bacterium | reverse complement strand
GCAAAGAAGAACTCCTTGTCTCAGTTCTGGGCACCTGGTTCGTCGAATTGGCCGATGAGTTGGAGCGAGTCTTCTCCGGATCATTGAATCCGTATGAACGACTCTTATATTTTCTGAGAAGGTGGGCGCTGGATTATCAGATTCGAGAATGGGAGACTCGTGTCTTAATACTGGAATTGTACAGGAATCCAAAATTTTATGAATCTCAAGAATATCGGAACACTCGGAGTTTTTGGAAATTGATAAGAAATACCGTGGAGGCCGGACAACAAAGCGGCCATTTCCGTCGGGATTTCGAAATCCACTATTACCTGCATCTCGTTCAAGGGGCATTCGAGCACGAGGCATTAGCTCGCATGATGCTTTCCAAGAAACAGCCCACGATAGCCAGCACGGAGCAGATGATCAACCTTCTCCTGAGAGCCATAAAGGCTTGATATTGCTCATTGGAAACCCCTGTGCAGTGGCTCCTATCTTTCCGGCGCAGATGGGGTTGAAGCCGGGGGAAACGCCAGCGCTTCAACCAATACGTACGCTGCTTGCAGTGCCTCTGTAGGACAAAGGGGAAAACATTCCTTGCAGTTCCAGCACTCCTGAGCGGCTATTTCCGGGATGAAACTGATCTCTTTCCGTATTCCTCTGTCTACAAATCCCACCGCGTTCTTCTTCTTGACCTCGGCACAGTATCTCACACAAAGGCCACAATGAATGCAGAATGAGGGCTCTTTTTCAAAGCGGTTTCTATCTGCTCCATATTCTTGAGCCAGTTCCTGCAGTATGAATGAGTCAGGAGCATGGGCAAGTTGGAGTTCTAAGATCATTTTCCGAATTCTATCTATCTTTTCAGATCTGGTTCTTACGATTATATTTTTCTCCACCGGATAGACGCAGGAGACAACTATTCTTGTCCGGCCACGACTTTCCACCTCTACGATACAAAGTCGGCAGGCTCCAAAGGGTTCCAGTTTGTCGTGGTGACACAGTGTGGGGATCGATATACCCACACTTTTGGCTGCCTCCAAAAGGGTCATGTCCTGCTTCGCCTTGACTTCTTTTCCGTCGATTTCTAACAGGATTTCGGTCATTTTTCTTTTTTCTTTCTAACTATGGTTCGAGCTTCTTCGGGGATCGGAGGCGGCACAGGTTCGCCGGAAATTTTCTTCACCGCACGATAGCGGGAGGGACACACTTCAAAACAGGTTCCGCACTTTGTGCATTTCTCCTGGTCAACGATATGGATCAGGTTCTTGCCGCCTTCAATAGCTTCCGAAGGGCACTTCCTTGCGCAAATCGTGCAAGCCTGGCACTTCTCCGGTTCAATATAGAAAGAGATCAGTTCCTTGCACGAGAGGGCAGGGCATCGCTTCTCCTTGACGTGGGCCTCGTATTCATCCCGAAAGTATTTGAGAGTGCTCAAGAACGGGTTGGGGGAACTCTTACCTAAAGCACAGAGGGAGGCTTCGATGGCTGTCTCGGACAGTTGTTCCAGGAGTTCGAGATCGCCTTCTTTGCCCTTTCCTTTGGTTATATTGGTGAGAATCTTGAGCATCTGTCTCATGCCTTCACGGCAAGGGACACATTTCCCGCACGATTCATCAGTGAGGAACTCGAGGAAGTACCTCGCAACATCGACCATGCAGGTATCTTCGTCCATGATGATCATCCCACCTGAGCCCATCATTGAACCGGCCTTGGTGAGTTCATCAAAACCAACCTGCAAATCCAGCAGATCCTCAGGGAGACATCCCCCGGACGGTCCTCCGGTCTGCACTGCTTTGAACTTTTTGCCTTCAGGGATTCCGCCGCCGATCTTAAAGATAATATCTCTTAGGGAAGTGCCCATGGGCACTTCTACGAGGCCGGTATTGGTTATCTTACCGACCAAGGAGAAAATCTTCGTACCTTTGCTGGTCTCTGTTCCAAACTGAGTGAACCAGTCAGCTCCATTGTTGATGATGAGGGGCACATTGGCCCATGTCTCCACGTTGTTCAAAACACTTGGTCTGCCCCAGAGGCCCACGACATTGGAGCGGATGTACTTGGGCCTGGGTTCGCCGGCCCTTCCTTCCAAGGCAGTCATCAGTGCAGTTGATTCGCCACAGACAAAAGCTCCGGCTCCTCTGTGCACCTTGACGAAGAAATCAAAGCCCGAGCCGAGGATGTTTTTTCCGAGAAGACCATACTCCTCGGCCTGCCGGATGGCGATGTTCACATTCTCTACTGCTAGGGGGTATTCCTGTCGCACATAAATGTAACCCTCGTGCGCACCGATGGCATAGGCGCCGATGGTCAACCCCTCGAGGACAGAGTGAGGGTTCCCCTCGAGCAGGCTTCTGTCCATATAAGCACCGGGGTCACCTTCGTCTGCATTGACGATCACATACTTCACATCGCCGGGAGCATTGCGGGATCCTTCCCACTTAGTTCCTGCGGGAAAGCCGCCGCCGCCTCTTCCACGTAGGTTTGCCTTCTTGACTTCTTCTAATACCTGTTCCGGGGTCATCCCTGAAAGCATCTTGGCCAGAGCAGAATAACCCCCAATTGCCAGATAGTCATCGATATTCTTGGGATCAACACTCGCGTTGGAACCGAAAACGATACGGCCCTGGTTCTTGTAAAAGGGTATATCAGATTCATGGACGATCTTTTCGTTGGTGGCAGGGTCGGTGTAGAGCAAACGCTCTATGACCTTCTTCTCCTTTATGGTTTCGGAGACAATTTCGGAAACATCCTCAGGCTTTATCTGGAAATAGCATATTTCCTCGGGATGAATAACGATAATGGGGCCCCGCTCACAAAAGCCGTGGCAACCGGTCCGCCTGAATTCCACTTCACTGTTCAAGCCTTGTTTTTCTAGTTCTTCTTGAATGCCGGCAGCCACTTCCCGACTACCGGAAGCATGGCAAGCAGATCCGGAACAGAGCGTGATGCAGGTCTTATTGGGGTTTCTTTCCGAGAGAAGGTTTGTTCTGTATGCATCCAATTCAGCGGGTGAATTTATCCGCGACATAGTTTTTCCTTAATCATAGTTTTTTAGAGCGTCTGCGGTCTTTGCCGGCGCCATTTTACCGTGAGTCTTTCCATCGATCTCCACCACCGGTCCTAAAGCACAGCAGCCGAGGCAATTAACGGTCTCCAGACTGAACTTCAGGTCCAGGTCTGTTTCTCCCGGTTTAATTCCTGTCAGGCCCTCCACCGTGTCCAGCACTCGCGAAGCACCTCGGACATGGCAGGCTGTTCCCATGCAAATGTGAATTTGATGACGTCCCTTGGGAACCAAACTAAAGGCTTTGTAGAAGGTGGCGATGTGCTGTATTCGCGTCAAGGGCACCTGCAATCTTTCGGCGACCCTCTCCAATGCTTCCCTGGGGAGCCAGCTGTTTTCGGCCTGAATGTCCAGGAGCACCTGAATGAGATAACTGGCCTCGCAGTTGTGTTTATCAATTATTTGGTCGATTCTCTCTTTGTCCATAGCCTCTGCCTTATCTTCTTCTTTCTTCGGATCTGCCGCCTGATTTGTCGCCTCAGGCGAGAGCGAAGCGCTTCCGGGTTTCATCGTATCTGACCAATCTTTGCTTCGATGAGGCGTTAAGATGTTTTGATACTTTAGACGGGGTTAGGCCCAAAGTCTTTGCAATTTCCGCAGTTGAAAGGGGCCCTTCCCTTAGAAGCGACACAATTTGGGCTATTGCCAATTTATCCGCCACTGTTTCCTCGAATAGCCTGCTCAACTCTTCGCTATCGAAGAATTTTCGGTATTCTTCTTCCTGCATAGCGGGCAGTCTCAGTCGCTCCCTCTCCACCAACCTGATGTACGGGATAAGCTGAGTGACCGCGTCAAGTTTGAACTTCAATTGTTTCTTGTCCAAGCCTTCCCCTTGGCCAAGGGGTCCAAGCTCCCTCACCTTTTTAACAAAACCATTGACCCCATCGACAAAAAGATTGGCCTCACTGCCGGACATGAATTCGATCTTCAATCTCTCAGGGTTCAGCCCTATGTGTTCCAGCACCTTCCTTGCAAGATGCACCATGGTTAGGGCGTGGTAATTTCCATGAGTGATATAGTTACATTCATTTAAGTGGCAGGCACCGAGAAATACGCCGTCCACGCCATTGGAGAACGCCCGAAATACATGTGCCAGATCGACTCGACCGGAACACATGACACGAATAAGTCTCATTTCAGTTGTATATTGACTTCTGGAAACTCCAGCTAAGTCGGCTGCGCCGTATGCTCACCAATGGCACACAAAACCTAAGACCTTAGGTTTGAATTTAATTCCTGGACTCATAGG
>JAUPKT010000148.1 GCA_030837305.1 Thermodesulfobacteriota bacterium | reverse complement strand
GGTAGCTCGTTGGGCTCATAACCCAAAGGTCAGAGGTTCAAATCCTCTCCCCGCTACCAAAGATATTAAGAGGTTACGGTATTCAGACCGTAACCTTTTTTGTTGTGGTGTCTACACAGGACCTTACGCCCGAAAATCTCTTTGGCTATCGACGCCTTAAGGCGCTCCCATAATGGGTATTGAATCAGTTCGAACGTCACCGACCGCCTCCAAAGGCAAGCCTACTGGTTTGGTCAGATCAACGCCATGGATTTCGAGGACTTTATCGCGGAACCATTTTGCAAACGGCACTTGAGAGGCGGCTATTTGTTCGACGAACCCCTGTGGATTTTCGCCCTCATCCAGAAGATGTGCTTGAGACCAAACCAAAAAATGGTAAATTACAGTTCCTCGGCTTCTTTGATGAAAGTGGTGGAGCATTGTCGGGGGTTATCCCACATGGTCATCAAGTAATCCTTGGCCTCGACAAAGAATGCCGCTTGCTCTTCCACCAGTCTTTCTGCTTCCAAAGAGGACATACTTGCCGTCTCGTTTACGAACGACGCCACTCGGCCATAGTAGAGGGGGGTCATCAAGTCAACGAGTCGCCTCCTGTTTGACGGCCAGTTGTGATATGTCCCTGCTATTTCGTAGAGGACACGGACCCAGGTATCCGTGGGCAACCTGAATCTGCTATCGTCCAATGCTGCTGCCGCCTTGAGCGCCTCGAAGCAGTCGTCACAAAATATTTCTTCCCACAGAGTACCGAAATGCCTTAACCCTGATTTGAACGATGAAACGAGTTTGTGAAAGTTCACATCGATAGGGTCTGGTTCCACTGCGCTCATCTCGCCAAACACAGGAACTTGTTCCACCCCTGTTACGTTTTTCCAATAGCCCTCTGTTTCTTCCATCAAGGCAAAAAGCGTTGACACTACCTGACGAAACATGGGGCCAAGATGCTCTGACGGATCTTTGGCGTCATGAATTTTCCTGCCAAGATGCGTTTGGCACATTCTAAATCCCCGAATAATGGCCTGAATTGTCAACCAGATGTCGATTCCGAACTTCGCGACATCGGTTTCCCAAACATCCTGTTGGATATAGAAATTAACAAGGTTTCGGCTGAAGGCAAAATCCCCTCCTATGGGCTGCCGAATCTTCTTTCCAAACGCGGCTTGGCACAGGTTGTAAATGATGTTGTTTGTAATTGTGCCATCGTATTTGTAGCGTGTATAAATTGGTGCTGCAAAGTCATAATCCTTTTCGAGAATTGGCTGGAGGAGATTTTTAACCCACAGGTTCGTTATGCTCCTGAGGTCAGAGTCAACAACCATGCACGCTCGTGCGTTGAGGTTACGAGCCACTTCAAGAATCATGCGAAGCGCAGTCCCTTTGCCCGGAGTCCCTCTGTAGATTCCAACGATTCTTTCCTGCCAAGGTTTTAGTTCAAATTCTTTGGCAACATCCCGAGTGTCGTCGGTCGATCCCCCGTCGGACACTACGATGACCGGTCGTAAATCATGAAAATGCTCATTGAGGCCGTGGGACACCATTTTTATGACATGTTCTATGGTCCCCTGATTGTTGAACGCCGGAATTCCTACAATGATATCAGCCTGCTCCAGTTCCTCCAGGCGTTTCATGACGTACGGCCTCAATGCACTGTAGTATTTCATTGCACTGCTCCTACTTCGATTGGCTTACAGAAATGCTCTGATGTTGTCTTCGTCGATGGCTTCTACCAGTTTTTCCGAGAAATTAGGTATCGCGGAGAAAACCCTGTTCCAGTTTGGTATGAGCGGAATTCCGTGAGGATCTTCCCTGATGCCATCGCCTGCAACTCGAATGGCCTTAGCAAAAGTCTCTATGGCTGTGGCCTCCTGGTGTCGATCGTGATTGAGTTCATTGATGAGAGCGTCCGCATGATACATGGCCATGAGATCCTGTGCCTGCCTCAGATATGTTGCCTTGAGTGTATTAAAGAAACCATATGAGAGCACTACCCCGCTGGAGGACAACATGCGAAAAATAGTTGAGCAGACATCTATGGCCATCTTGTTGAGCCCCCTGTCAGGGTCATCCTGCGAAAGTTCCTGATGCTTGTGATCGTAGTTGAGGCATAGTTCAGCCTGACAAACCCTATTTAGAGAGCAATTTCTGAACACCTCGAAAAGTACGCCCACCTCGAGCCCCCAGTCGGCGGGAATACGATTCACACGGGCCAAGTCTGCCACCATTGAAAATTCCCCGGAAAGGGGATACCGGAATGAGCAGAAGTAGTTAAGTTCCGGCAAATTTCCTAGAATCTTGATGAGCGCTTGGATCAACGGAGCTACCAGGAGCCTTGTTACACGGCCGTGCATTCTGTCGCTCACTCTGCAGTAGTATCCCTTGCAGAATTCATAATCCAGGTTAGGCATTACCGTGGGATAGACGAGACGATTGAGGATATTCCTCGTGTAAGACACAATATCGCAATCATGAAGCGCTATAATGTAAGACTGCCCCTCAGCAACGACATATCCATAGGCGACCCAAGCGCTTCGGCCTTTGCCGTGAGGGCCGGCAGAGAGGCCTACCCCTTCGATTTCCCTGAACAACGATTGCACTCTATCCCCGTCGTTCCAGATCACCCGTACCTTTCGCCCCTCTTTCATCAATGGCCTGAAGTATTCGCATGCCCTGTCGAACTCCTTTTGAGAAGCAGGTCCCAGAGTCACCACGATCTCTCGGAGATAATTCACTGGTTCCAGGGCACTCATGATAACCATGAGGGCGGAGCCGTCCATTTCTGAAACCAGGCAAGGAAGCACCAAGGAAATCGGCCTCGTTTTTGAGGCTTTTTCGATTTCCTCCTCAACGTGAAAGATGTTCCGTTCACCAAGCAAATGAAGAGTCGTGATTGGGCC
>JAUPKT010000147.1 GCA_030837305.1 Thermodesulfobacteriota bacterium | reverse complement strand
GCGGCTTGCCTGAACCCGTTGGCGATACCCATTTCCGAAGGGCGTAGAAGCTCGATGGTAAAGGCATCGATAGCCACATCCTGAGTGGCCGATAGAATCGCGAATGCTGCGGTTACAACCCATAAGAAAATGTGAGGATCGGCCGGATCCAATGGAATGAACAGCAAGATCGATGCTGCCATGAGGAACTGGACCGCCACAATCCACTGTCGCCGGCGCCCAAAAAAATCAACCGCCGGCGCCCAAAAAAACTTGAGTGCATAAGGAAGTGTCAGCAGACTAAGCAGTCCCAAGTGTGCCAGGGACATTCCATGCACCCGAAAATATATGGGAAGAGTCTGTTCGATCAAACCATACGGGAATCCTTCTGCAAAATAGAGAAGAGAGACTATCAAGAGTTTTCTGCTGCGTTTTATCATCTCGCGGTCCGCAAGGGTGGGAATCTCGAGGCATGAAGCGCCTGCCGGCCATTGAGGGAGGGGATAATACAGAAACGAGAAAAAGGACAGCTAAAAACTCCATGGTGTGATCCAAAGCTTCCAAGGCGACGCTTGTGTCGGAGAAAAAACCAAACACTGCGCCTAACAGATTGTTTCTCATGAACAACATGTTGTTCATTTTGTGTCGGGACTGCCAATGCAATCCAGTAGCCGAAGCCACAATGGGTGCTTCCTGACAAATGTCTTTTCGGCATACTATTTGCTTGTATACAGATACTGTTTGTGGGGGCTTTCCGCACATGATCAAGTATCTTGTTCGTGTGCTTTGGCTGGAAAATATGCCATGATACACGTACAACAAATATCGGTAGGCGAACATGATATCCTGATCAAAGTGGGAGGGGTACTTGACGCTGAAACCGTCGAAGTGCTCAACGATGTCTGTAGTATCAACTTGGCCAAAGGTAATAAAGTTACGGTGGATTTCGACTCCGTATTGCATATTACAAGAGAGGGACGTCGTTTCGTGCAAGAGATGACGTCTCGCGTTCATGTGAAAAGCCTGCCTGAATTCATGAAGGCTGACTCTGAAATGTCATAGAAGTACAATAACATGCATTGAATGCAAGAGGTCGTTACATGGAACAGAACAAAATATTTCGTATGACCCGCGACAATGGAATTGCCGTTGTGACAATTGATGTTCCGGGCCGTCCCATGAACACGTGGACCGAGGATGCCGTGAGAGGTTTCTACGCATTACTCGATGAATTGGAAGCGATTGCCGATGCCAAGGCCCTCGTATTCATTTCGGGGAAACCGGGAAATTTCCATTCGGGAGCTGATCTCAATGTTTTGGAGACCATGAAGAGTCCCGGCGAGACGGCTGAAGCTCTTGACGTATTTCACAAAGCGTTTAATCGGCTTGCGGCCATCAAATTCCCCACTGTTGCTGCAATAGAGGGTCATTGCCTGGGAGGGGGACTGGAATTTGCCCTTGCTTGCACAGCACGAATCGCAAAGAATTCGAGATCCACTCTTCTCGGCTTGCCGGAGTGCACGCTGGGCATATTTCCGGGAGCAGGCGGAACTCAGAGGCTCCCTAGACTGATCGGTCTCCCGGCAATCGAACTCATCTTGAGGGGAACCATGTTTTCCCCGGAGAAGGCTCTTGACTTGGGGGTTATTGATAGGCTTGTCCCTGCCGACGGTGACTTGTTGGCCAATGCCGTCGAATTCGCCCGTGAACTGGTTGCGGGAAAGGCAAGCCTCAAGAGGTCTGAGCACGATTTTTCGCAAATTGATCAGATTGCGGAATTTGCTCGAGCCGAAACACTCAAGGTTACGCGAGGAAGGGAGATTCCGGGACCCATGCTGGCCATAAAGGCCATGCAACAAGGACTGAAGGGACCCCTTGACCAGGGACTGGAAATCGAGAAGAAGCTTTTTGTACAAGCGGTACTCTCCAATGAAGCAAAGGGCAGCATCCACACTTTTTTCCTCAAAACCATGAGCGACAAACCACGATCCATGATGAGAAAGGATTTTGCCCCCAGACCAATCCGAAAAGTCGGTATTTTGGGTTTCGGAACAATGGGTAGAGGCATCGCTATAGATATATTGAGAAATACAAACCTTACCGTGATCATAAAAGATGTCGAACAGGCCATCGAGCCGGGACGAGCGTTTGTGAGAAAGATCCTGGAGGGCATGGCGTCCAAGAAAAGGCTGAAAGAACCAGTTGACACTTTATTGAGTCGGTTGTCTTGCACGGCAGACTATACGGACGACTGGGGTCAAGTAGATCTGGTGGTCGAGGCTGTTTTCGAAGACCTGAAAGTCAAAGAACAAGTCTACGGAGAACTCTCCCAACGGGTAGCTGATGACTGTATTATCGCAAGCAATACTTCATCCATTCCCCTAAATTCAATGGTTCCATACGTCAGTCGCCCTGAACGTTTCGGCGGCCTTCACTTTTTCTCCCCCGTATGGCTCATGCAACTCGTTGAGGTCATACAAGGTGAGGGTACAAGCGCTGACACTACCGATAATCTCTTGAATTTTGCGGGATCCATCCGCAAGAGACCCATTGTATGCAAAGACAATCCGGGTTTTGTGG
>JAUPKT010000146.1 GCA_030837305.1 Thermodesulfobacteriota bacterium | reverse complement strand
TTAACGAAACGATCACAGGCATTCGGATTGTGAAGGCCTTTGCCATGGAAGACTACGAGCGATCGCGTTTTGACCAAGTGAATCAGACACTCTTTAACGCATTCATGAGGAGATTTAAGGTTCGAGCGTTGTCAAATCCCGTTATGGAAACTCTCGGCGGACTGGGAGTATGCGCCATCGTGTTCTACGGCGGGTATCAGGTAATCAACGGCATATCCACGCAGGGCACTTTTTTCTCATTCTTGGCGGCTCTGTTAATGCTGTACGAGCCCATCAAGAGAATCAACGAAGTCAATATCACCATTCAGGAGGGTATCAGCGCGGGGGAGAGGATTTTTGCATTGATGGACACGGAGCCGGACGTCACGGATGAACCTGGTGCCCTAATCCTTGAAAAGATAGAACGAGAAATACTCTATGAGCATATTGCCTTTTCATACGGATGCCAACCGGTATTCAAGGACATCACACTACGGATAGAAGTTGGCGAGGCCGTGGCTATCGTAGGAGAGAGCGGGGTTGGGAAAAGCACCTTGCTGGATCTCTTGCCAAGATTCTATGATGTGACGGCAGGAAGAATCCTGATAGATGGAACAGACATACGGAGGTTCACGCAGAAGTCACTGAGAGAGAAAATCGGCATAGTGACACAGCAGACCATCCTTTTTGACGATACTATTCGCAACAACATTGCATACGGTCGTCCTGACCTGCCCCTGGAGAAGGTAAGGGACGCGGCGAAGGCGGCCAATGCCGACTATTTTATCAGCGCATTGCCACAAGGTTATGACACCTTCATCGGGGAGAACGGCATGAAGCTGTCAGGGGGTGAGCGACAGAGAATAGCCATTGCCCGGGCTCTGTTAAAAGATCCCCCTGTATTGATCTTGGACGAAGCGACATCCAATCTGGATTCAGACTCGGAAATGGCCGTTCAGAGTGCCTTGGAAGTACTTATGAAGGGTCGTACTACCCTGGTGGTTGCCCACAGGCTTTCTACCATCAGGAACGTGGACAGGATTTATGTCTTGGTGAACGGTTCCGTGGCCGAGGTGGGCTCACATGATGAGTTGCTGGCCCTAGGTAGGGAATTTGCTCGGCTCTATCACCTGCAATTTTCAAGTGACATATCGTCATCAGAGGCCGTAGCTTCCCCACGTGAAGCACCGTTAATTTGAACTCCAATTTTTCATAGCAATCAGGGAGATAGATTAGCGCATGGTTAGGACGTCCGATTGACGCCGTCATGGGGTGATGGAGCCGATCACACCGAGGTTACTTTCAGGAGAACAGTCTCTCCGTTGAAGACGCCGGGAAGCAACGATGGATTTCGCAGGAAGTCGTAAAGCATGAATTGGAGCCGAACGATCAGCAAGAGTTTGCTAACCATCCCAGGCGAGTTCTTTCATGCTTTGCAGAGGGGCAGACAGTTTGCGTACGACCTGGGATTGCTCAAAAGTTGCAAGGCTCCGATCAAGGTAATCTCGGTTGGGAACCTTGTACTTGGGGGAAGCGGCAAGACTCCCGTGGTCATCTGGCTGGCCGAGAGACTGGGGTCGATCGGTCTTTCCCCGGCAGTGGTCAGCCGTGGATATGGAGGGAGCAACCGAGACCCTTTTTTGATTGTAACCGATGGCATGTCGGAACAACCACGTGAAGACTCCACCGTCGTCGGTGACGAACCCTTTCTGATTGCATCCCGGCTCCGAGGTGTGCCTGTCTTAGTGGGCCGAAAAAGAATCCACCCGGTAATGGCCGCGGTGAACCTGTTTGGATCCAACGTCGTGATTTTGGACGACGGTTTTCAACATTTGAGTCTCGAGCGCGATCTCAACCTGCTCGTTCTTGTAGGCAATGAGCACGAAATGCTGCCGCTCATTGAACTGCGGGAGTCCATGTCAGCAGTACAGCGCGCCGATGCACTAATGCTGCCGAGGCACGCCATAGTGCCCGAGGCTTTCAAGTCTCTGAAAAACAAACCAATATTTAGACTTGGACAAAAGCCGGTCGGGCTCTTGTTCAACAAGCGGTTTTCGGAGATAGTGCCCCCTGATACGCTCAGGGACCGCTCCGTTCAGTTGGTATCAGCAATAGCGAGGCCCGAGCGATTCGCTCACACCGCCCGAAATCTGGGCTGGCAGGTTGTTGCCCACGTGGTTCATCGCGACCACCATTTCTTTTCAGATAGAGAACTTGAACACATACTGAATGAGAACCCGTCCATGGACATTGTTTTTACCGAAAAAGACTGGGTAAAACTTCCGGACTGGTTCGTCAACAAGGACAATACATGGGCTCTGAGGATTGATGCCGAGATTGATGAGGAAGCTGATTTCACTCATTTCGTCATGAGATGGATAGCTCCCCGAGTTTCAGATGGAGTGAATGTTTGCTAAGCCTAGTCTTGCCATGCTCTTATGCGATTGATGATTTCAGTTGTAGACAGTCCCGCCAGGAGTTTCACGAATTCCACCCTCCCCCCTCGGGCGGTTACTACCTCTTCACCGACCACTTTCTTGCCCCGCCAGTCTTCTCCCTTGACAAGAATATCCGGACGTACTGCTTTGATAAGGTTCAACGGGGTCTCTTCATCAAACACGAGAACGTAGTCCACAAAACTTAAGGCTGCAATCATTTCAACGCGTTGCGACTCTGGAACAATAGGGCGGCCGGGGCCTTTGATGGACTTTATTGACCCGTCGGAGTTAATTCCCACAACGAGTACTTCGCCGAACTCTGCCGCTTTTCTCAAAGTCGCTAAATGCCCTGCATGAAAGAGGTCAAAACAACCGTTTGTGAAAACGACTCTGCGGCCCTGCATGCGGTGTCGCCGGAGTGTTGCGTCTATGTCGTCGAGGTGTTGCTTCTTGTTATTAAGACTCTGCTCCCGAAGACTGTCCAACATTTCGGACAAAGTCACAGATGCGGCACCGAAGCGGGCTACTACGAGGGAGGCTGCCAGGTTGGCCAATGTGATGGCGTTGTCTATCGGCAGGCCACTGGCAGTAGCCAAAGCAAGGGTGGAAATTACCGTATCTCCTGCTCCGGTCACGTCAACTATCTCTACCGCTTTAACCGGAAAATCTTGATGTTTCTTCTTCGTGACCAAGGTAATTCCATCTTTTCCCCTGGTAATAATAATTCCTTCGGCATGCACTTGTTCTATGAGAGTCCGACCGGCCGCGACCAGCAGATCTCCATCCCGAATGTCGATGCCCGACGCAAGTGATGCTTCCCGCACATTAGGGGTGATGTATGTTGCGCCGTCATAACGAGTGTAGTCCATCCCTTTTGGGTCTACTAGGACCGGCACTCCATTTTCCCGAGCGACTCTGAGAAGGGAATTGAGAACATTGTTTGTGAGAAAACCCTTTCCGTAGTCAGATACTATGGCGGCCCTGACCTGAGGCATTACGGACTTGATGTCTTCAATTATGGCAGTCTCCATAACCTGACTGATGGGGGTCAAATGCTCTTCGTCGATTCGGACTATTTGCTGGTTGCGAGCTACGACACGAGTTTTCATGGTGGTGGGCCGCGCAATATCGTCCTTTACCCAGAATGTGTCGACGCCCATTTCTTCACAGTGTCGCTTAAACCATCGTCCTGGATTGTCCTGCCCCACTGTAGCAAACAGAGCAACTTTACCCCCCATGGTCATGAGATTCCGGACCACATTTCCTGCACCACCGAGTCTTCTCAAGCGATCTCGGGCAACAAGAACCGGCACCGGGGATTCGGGGGATATGCGCTCGACATCTCCCATGATATATTCGTCAACCATGACATCTCCAACAACCAGTATTGGAGCGGGCTTAAGTTTTCTTATGAGATCTTCGTCAGAGAGGGTATTTCTGTTGATCATCTTTATCTGTACATCCGTTCGCCGAGTGCAGAAAGCTTGATGTCTGTGCGATGAGGTTGTCGAGAAGTGATAGGCGTTGCGTCCGCTTTGTCTGCCTGTACCTTTGCGGAGTATGGGCTGCTCTTGAACGTTGCTCATCCACGAGGGAGAGACCCATGCTCCATCTCGTCACATCTTTCTCAAGCAGACACGTCATCGCCATCGCGCTTGATCGCGGGTAACGATCAAGCGCGGGCAAGACGTTTGCGAACGAGCCTTTTTGCGTCATGCTCAGGACTAACTAGGACAGCCCTCCGAACAATGGGCCACGCGAGGAATAGAGTATCTTTTCATGGCGACCTCCTTACTTCGTTAGGACACTCCATGCAATGTGAAGATAATTAGCTCACTGGACGGACAGTGTCAACAGCGCCAACATTTCTTATCGGTTGACACTTGCGGCAAAAAAGCAAATTATCTATTTCAATCTAGATGAACCAACATAATTTGCAGGTCATGCTTGTGTCCCTACTCATTCTGAATAACGGGATGTCGGACACGAGTTGATTGCCGGATAGGCTCAACAATGCTGTACAAGGTCTTAACGATTGCAGGGTCAGATTCGAGTGGCGGAGCCGGTATACAGGCCGACCTTAAAACAATTCTATCTCTGGGTGGTTACGGAGCCAGTGTCATCACAGCCATCACTGCGCAAAACACCTTGGGAGTTCAAGGCACACTGTTGCTCGATCCAAAAATGGTTGCAGCTCAGATGGATTCGGTGCTCAGTGACATCGGTGCAGATTGTGTCAAGACGGGAATGTTGGGTAACGCTGAAATCGTGGATGTTGTTGCAAAGGGTCTCAAGCGATGGAAGATAGAGAAACTCGTTGTGGATCCAGTGATGTATTCCAAAAAAGGTTTCGTTTTACTCGACGAAGCCGGCCGAAAGGCTCTCGTGAAACGCCTATTGCCAATAACCTATGTATTCATGCCAAACATTCAAGAGGCTCAGATTCTGGTCGGAAGAGAGATCTCTCATTTGGATGAGGCCAAGAAGGCTGCAAAGGTTCTTCAGAAAATGGGCCCGCGTTTTGTCCTTGTAAAGGGAGGACACTTAAGAGACGCACCTACCGACGTATTGTACGACGGATCTCAACATTATGAGTTCTCCACACAACGAGTCGCCACCGTCCACACCCATGGCACGGGCTGTACTTTAGCTGCTGCGGTTGCAACTTTCTTGGCAAGGGGCTTTCCTCTCATGGAGGCGATTGATCAGGCGAAGCGCTACCTTTTCAGGGCTCTTCGTTTTTCTCTCGGTATTGGCAGAGGCATAGGACCGATAAATCACTTTGCGTCCATAACCAGCGAGATGGCCAGGACTCACGTGATCGAGGAGCTTGACAGGGCACTAGAGAGACTGAAGCGGCTGAACATTGGATATCTTGTCCCTGAGGTGCAGTCTAATCTTGCGTACGCGATCCCCTACGCCGAATCGGTACAGGACGTAGCGTCCTTTCCAGGCCGAATTATACGCATGGTCAACGCGATCAAGACGATTGCCGGGCCGCGATTTGGCGCTTCTCGGCAAATTCATCATCTTGTTCTTGCGGCGATGGAATATAATCCGGAAAGACGTGCTGCAATGACCATCATGTATTCAGACAGCCTGGTAAAGAGGATTCGCTCGCTCGGGTACTCTGCAGCGGAATTTGACAGAAATAGGACCCCACCTGATCTTCAGCAAGAAGAGGGAAGTACACTCGCTTGGGGCGTCCAGGACGTTATGGAGGAACTCGGTAAAGTCCCCGATGCTATCTTCGATCGAGGGGCAGTGGGCAAAGTGCCTTTGATCAGATTGTTCGCAACGGACCCCGCGTCAATTGTGAATCTTATTGCCAAGCTT
>JAUPKT010000026.1 GCA_030837305.1 Thermodesulfobacteriota bacterium | reverse complement strand
ACGGAGGGTCCGTATTTCGAGGTCATAACGGATGTTATGGACATGAGTCGTACCGGGCTGCTCAATTATTTGACGTTGTGGCTTAAGAGAAATACGTATTTTTTTACGTGGCTGGCCATGAGCAAGGGAGAGGGGCCGGGTATTCTCATGGAAAATAGGGGATTTGCTGCGCATCCCCAGGATGCCGACGCTGAGATGTTGGCGTACCGTGACCGAAACATAGGCCAGGTGGCCGATGTTGCCGCCATCTATCATAAGGTGTTGGAGACGGACAAAGTGTCCCACGTTTTCGCGGTGCAACCCATGTTCCGGAACTCTAAAAAGAAGAGAACCCCCATGGAGGAAAAGATTGAGAGCGTAACGGGGATGCAGAAGATAGGTTTCTACGATGCCGGACAAACCTACGATGTTTTGGTGAACGGCATCAAAGGGCGTTGCCGGGAACTGGGCTTTGAAGTCGTGGACTTGACCGGTATTTTCGACAGTGTGACCGAGTGGGTTTTCACGGACTGGTGTCATTTGACCAATGGAGCAAATTACATCTTGGCCAAGGCCCTGGTGAATCGTGTGAAAACATCTGTGTTTGGTCTGGATCTTCTGGACAGTGACGTGCTGAAGGATCCTCTTGACGCCTATTTTGTGGACTACGCCCGAAACGCCAGAGTGTTCGTGGGAAATGAGCCCGCTGACGCCGGGTTGCACATTTTGAAAGGTTATCCTGGACCAAATGCCCTGGAGGTGGATGTGAGTTCTGGCGCCGTGTTCCCAGATGGGGTGCCGTCGGTGGTATTGGATCTTGGGGCTACTGTGTCGCTGTCTCGACTTCGCATCGTATGGGCATCCCAGGATTCCGTTCCGGAGGAGTGGTGGATAGATATATCAACTGATGGCAAGACGTGGAGGTCGTGGTATCATGGGAAGGATGTAGCGATTGATCACTTCGACCAGTGGCCCGGGTATGAGTATTACGCTGCCGTCGAAGATCAAGGCCGGTTTGTTCGCTATCGACCTGTGCAGAGCCGGGGCAACGTCATTGGCTTGCGTCAGATAAGTCTGTACAAGTGAAGCAAAAAATGCCCCATCGGGACAAAAAAGTTTGAATTGCCGTCGTAGTTACGGTATACATGGAAGTTTGATGGTTAATTAGACAAACGACGGTCTGCTGGAGACTGCGTAGGGAGATCTCATATGCCCAAGCTCAAATCATGCCGGGGTGCGGCAAAACGTTTCACCATTCTCAAGAGTGGTAAGATCAAGAGAAAAAAGGCGTACCATAGCCATATCTTGACGAGTAAGTCCACAAAAAGAAAGAGAAATCTCAGGCAGGAAGCCTTCATCTGCTCGAAGGATACCGTGCAGATCAGGAGACTTCTTCCTTATGGCTAAGCCACGGAGAGGTTTCCGGACATGATGGCGACGATATCGGTTGGTTCCACACGTCACACACGGTGTGGTTTTCGTAATGTAAGGAGAATGTGATGCCCAGAGTACGATGTGCGCCGGCCAGTAGGGAGCGGCGGAGAAAAATACTTAAATTGGCAAAGGGGTACGTAGGAGGTCGGAGTCGGACCCTGAGACAGGCCAAGGAAACCGTAGAGAGGGCCTTGTGTTATGCCTACCGCGATAGACGAACTCGAAAGAGAGATTTTCGCCGTTTGTGGATAACTCGCATTTCGGCAGGATCGAGGCTGAACGGTTTACCGTATAATCGTTTCATGGAAGGATTGAAGAAGGCCGAGATTGCTTTGGACAGAAAGATTTTATCCGAGTTAGCCGTGGCTGACCCCGCAGGCTTTGCCACGCTTGTGACACAGGCGCGCAACGCTCTGGAAGTTTGAACAACCTTATGTGTCGCAGGAATCTATGGTACTCGGGTCTGGACTACCGTTGAGGTGTGATCCATGATGAATTCCAGGAGCGGTCTTTCGGGACCGCTTTTTTTGTGATGTGCGTTTCCACGCGGAGGTATGAGCGGCCATGAAGGATCAACTTGAGGACTTGAAGCAACGATATGTTGCATTGATCAGTGCGCTTAGCGATGAAAAGGCGCTTTCCGAAGCGCGCACGAAGGTGCTGGGGAGAAAAGGCGAGCTGACCGCCATCCTTCGGGGTCTCAAGGATGTTGCACCTGAATTACGTTCTGAGATCGGCCGGCTTGCAAATTTGGCTAAAGAGCAACTCGAGAAAATGTTTACAGAGCGGGAAGCAGCGGTACAGGCCGAGGTTGAAAAGGCAAAGGTTGCCGGGGAATCCGTGGATGTGACGCTCCCCGGTCGGCGCAGTTTCTTCGGGAGAACCCACATTCTCAATCGAGTTACTGATGAGTTGATTGAACTATTCGGAGGGCTGGGATTTCAGTTGGCCGAGGGACCGGAAGTTGAATTGGACTACTACAATTTCGAGGCCTTGAACATTCCCCATGATCATCCAGCCAGGGACATGCAGGACACGTTTTATTTTTCTAAGAACGTCGTACTCAGGACGCACACGTCTCCGGTTCAAATCCGAACCATGGAAAAGCAATCGCCGCCGGTGAGGGTTATTTGTCCTGGAAAAGTGTATCGTCGCGATGCGGACATCACCCATTCCCCGATGTTCATGCAGATCGAGGGACTCTGGGTTGACCGGGACATTTCCTTGGCAGACCTGAAAGGTATGCTCACAGTTTTTTGCAGTGAGTATTTTGGAGAGGATTTTGCTCTCCGTTTTCGTCCGAGTTTTTTTCCATTTACAGAACCTTCCGCGGAAGTGGATATCCAGTGTGTCATTTGTGGAGGCAGTGGATGCAGAACCTGCTCGTTTACCGGCTGGCTCGAAATCCTTGGGGCGGGAATGGTGGATCCTGAGTTATATCGCTTTGTTCATTACGATCCTGAAGTCTATACCGGGTTTGCCTTCGGCATGGGTATTGAGCGCGTGGCAATGCTGAAGTACGGCATACCTGACATCCGAAGTTTCTATGAAAACGACATAAGGTTTTTGCATCAATTCTAAAGACGAAACGGTTTCGGAAGTAGTGGTGTTGAAAGGGGCGAAGGGAGATGCTGATCAGCTTCAACTGGCTCAAAGAATTCGTTGAGATCGATCGAACTGTTGAAGAAATAGCTGAGACTCTCACGATGGGCGGCATAGAGGTGGAGAGCCTCACGACGGTTGGCGTATCCCTTGGGGATGTCACAACCGCACGGATTAAGGCTATCGTTCCTCATCCCAAGTCAGAGAAGCTCACGTTGGTGACGCTGGATCAGGGAAAAACAGAGGCAACCGTGGTTTGTGGTGCGCCTAATGTTCAGGAGGGCCAAGTCGTTGCCTACTGTCCCCCGGGAGGATGCCTTCCTTCGGGTGCGAGGATGGAAGAGCGAGTTATCAAGGGATTCACATCTCCCGGCATGGTGTGTTCTGAGAAGGAACTTAGTCTGGGAGATGACGAGTCAGGCATTTTGGACCTTGATCCATCCACCCCTATTGGACTTGCGTTGCCGGAGGCTTTGCCCTGGATAGAGGACACAATCCTCGAGATCTCGGTGACCCCCAATAGAGGCGACTGTCTATCTGTTCTGGGAGTTGCTCGGGAAATCGGCGCACTGACGGGTCGTCCGTGGAGATTGCCCCATTTTGCCGTTGAGGAGTCTTTGGTCGGGATCCGGGATAGGGTGATTGTTGAAGTCCCGGATGAAGATCTCTGTCCCCGATATGTTGTTCGCATCGTCGAAGGAACAACCGTTGGACCGTCTCCCTTGGATATTCGGGTTAAATTGTCCCGCTCGGGTGTGAGACCCATATCCAACGTGGTGGATGCCACGAATCTCATACTTCTGGAGTGTGGTCAGCCGCTGCATGCATTCGATCTGTCTACCCTGGCGAGGGATCGAATCGTCGTGAGAAGATGTGATCCGGGAGAACGCTTCACAACGCTCGATGGGACGGAAAGGCAACTGCCGGAAAATGCTCTTATGATCAGAGATGGGGAGCGGTCAGTTGCTCTTGCGGGAATCATGGGAGGGCTCAACTCCGAAATTAATGTATCCACTTCCAGCGTTCTCATCGAGAGCGCATGTTTTGAGCGGTTTGGCATACGACGCACTTCCAAGGCCTTGGGGCTTACCACTGAGGCTTCGTATCGGTTTGAGAGAGGTGTTGATCCTGAGGGAACTCTTTGGGCTGCGCATCGTGCCGCATACCTTATTCAGAGGCTCGCCGGCGGCCATGTGCTTGCGGACCATATCGATGTATACCCCAATCCCATCATCCGCCAAGAAGTCCATGTACGGCCGCAGAAAGTGAACGGCTTGCTCGGTTTGAGTTTGGAGACAGGCCAAATGGCAGAGTATCTCAATCGCCTCCATGTACGGGTGGACATGCCCACCGACTCGTCAGGGGACATGGCATGTTGCGCTCCAGCGTGGCGATGGGACCTGGAGCGCGAGGTTGACATGATTGAGGAGGTGGGTCGGATTCATGGATTTGAGAACATACCTCTGTCAATGCCGTCATATATTTCTGCGCCTGATCGGACCAGAGACGATCATCGGAAGCTCAGGAAGGTGAATGAGTGCATGAATGGTTGCGGCTTCACCGAGATTATTACGATGTCTTTCGTCTCGAAGAGTGCGTGTGGGGGATTTGTTGAAGACGGGGGTACAGAGCGTGTTCTTGAGTTAATGAACCCGTTAAATGAGGACTTGGCTGTGATGAGGACCTCTCTGTTACCTGGTCTCATTGCCGCGGCAAAGCGGAACGTTAATTTTAAGTCAGAGGATTTGAAACTGTATGAGATTGGGAAGGTTTTCACTCCTTTGGCCGGTAGCGACCTGCCCCGAGAGGATCTTGTTCTGAGTGCCGTGGCAATGGGTCGTCGTCATGGAAGTCTTTGGCATTTTCAGAGAGGACAGGTGGACATTTTCGGAACGGTTGATGTGGAGCAGGAGGTTGACTTCTACGACATGAAGGGCGCGCTGGAAGCTCTCTTGGATTTGTTTGCCGTGGATGTGGCGTCGTTTGAGCCATCTTCGAGGCCATTTCTGCATCCGGGCAAATCCGCGGACATCTTTCTGGATGATCGTAACATCGGTTTCGTGGGAGAATTGGCTCCGAGCATGGCACGAGGGCATGATTTTCACAGAGGAGTCCAGATTCTTGAAATATTTTTGGAGCCTCTGTTCATTCGTGACCGCAAGAAAAGAGTTTTCCGATCGCTCCCTCGCTACCCTTATGTAGAACGGGATGTCTCACTGATGGTT
>JAUPKT010000145.1 GCA_030837305.1 Thermodesulfobacteriota bacterium | reverse complement strand
GATATGATAGAATCGTTCATGGCCGTGTATAATCGTGAATGCGATCCACCTGCATATGAGTTGCTCTATGTTCGGCGGCAGCGGTACATCCCAGAATGAGGTTGCATCCCAGTTTCCCTGGGCATCCGAACCAGTGTTCGGCGAGGTGACGTAGGCCGCCGCAGCCATTATCCAACTTCCTCCTCTGATTTGACTCCTTAAAGACTTGATGCGAGACGCAAAGCAGTGTGTTGCCAATTCAATGTCCATTCTATCATCGTGCCAGGAATCCTCTTGCATTTCTACCCCGTCCGCCTTGTCACATGGTTTCGAGATATGCCAGATACCCGCCCCAGATGCCTTTTGATCATTTCGTGTGAGGCCGGCAAGAACTGGGCAGAAAAACACAAATTCGGGAGGCACTCCCTCTTTTTCAAGAATCTGTTGTATGAGCTGGACGGGAACATCGCGACGAATGAGCCATTCGATGAGGACGCTTCTCGCATCCAACAACAAGAAGTTTATCTGAGACCCGACCCTGTAGCGGACGTCAGACCTCTGAAAAGGAACAATTTCTCCAGCGAAAGAGAAGGGTTTCCGGGGGACATCTTCCGGCAAACTGTATCGAACCGAAGTTGCGGTCTCTGAAACCTGGGGGCTGTCGGCAGCCGATGCCGTGGCGGTGAGGAGTACAAAGGTACCTGACAAAGGCCAAAGCAAACAGCATGCGAAAAACACAAGCATACAGGGTTTGAGCCTCTTGGAATGCGGGTATGGCCCGGTCAACTGTTTGCGAAAACCCACTCTGTTGGTTTCGATCATGAAGGTCATCTCGTGAGAAGCATTACGGGGAGTTTATGGGGAGGTCATCGACTCGGATCACCGACGCCCCCTTCGAGTTGTCTGAGCTTCTCTTGGACCAATATGTTGTCGGGATTGGCCGAGAGGGACTTTCGATACGATTCGATTGCCGGCTCTCGTCTATTGAGTGCAGCTTGGACATCGCCAAGATGATCGAAAATGATCGGATCGTAGGGTACCTTTTGAACAGCTTTCTCCAAATAGATCAGGGCTTCTTCTGTTTGGCCTTTCTTGAAAAGAACCCAGGCCATAGAATCCAATATATACCCGTCTTCCGGCTTTATCTCAATGGCCCTGCGAATCAACTGTTCGCCCTTTTCGATGTCTGTCCCCGAAGATACCAGCGTATAGCCGATGAAATTAAGAGCCCCAGGATCATCCGGCTTTTCCGCAAGTATCTTTTCCATTTCTGCCATCCCTCGTGACCTTCTACCACTTTTCTCTAGACAATTTCCAAGCGAGTAGCGGATTCTGTGATCCTTTGGATCTATTTCCAAAGCTTTCTCATAAATTCCTATGGCCTCTTCAAGTCGGTAGAGTTCTTCCAGTATTGAAGCCTTGATTTGCAAAACGTCCGTGTCGCTGGTTTCTGGGCTGATGGTCTCGTCAATGTATCTGATGGCTTTTCCGAAATCCTTCTGGCGCAAAAACATGAGGGATAACATAACGCGAGAATTAACGAAGGTAGGCTGGCCCTTTTGAATTTCAAGGAACTCTCTCTCCGCCTCGTCTAACTTACCCTGTTCCCTCAGGACGCGACCCAATTGGAACCTTGCTTGATCCCATCCGGGCTTTGTCTGAAGTACTTTGCCCAACATTTCCCTGGCCTTATCAAATTGTTTCTGCTCGGCAAGGATAAGCGCCATCCGGATCTGGATACCGAGATTGGAGGGAGCCAGCCTAGCCAGCTCCTCAAAAACCCCGTACGACTCATCAAATTTCTTCTGATTGGCAAGAACCTGACCTAAATTGAATCGAGCGGTGATGTTGAAAGAGTCCAGGTTGATTGCCTCTCTAAAGCACTGCTCGGCTTCGCTGAATTTTTTTTGCAGTATGTACACAGAGCCCAGTTCGATGTAGGCCTGTGGAGCTGTCTCACTCTTCTTGTCAAGGATCTGGTTGAACAGTTCGATTGCCTTGTCGTATTTCTTGTCCTCCACGTAAACCTTAGCCAGGTAGAACAACCCCTCTTTTTCTTCGGGAAACTGTTCAACCATCTTATGAAATGTCTTTTCCGCCTCTTCGAAGAGATCTTGGGATGCCTGAAGCGAACCTAAGAAGATGTAAAGGTCCCGCTCATCCGGTTTCAGCTCCAGTGCTTTCGCGTACGCCTCGGTAGCCCGAACTCGATCGTTCGTTACGGTGTAAATCTTGCCCAAGAGCGTGTATGCGGGCTCATAGTTCGGATCAAAGGCGATCGCCATCCGAGCCATGACCATGGCTTCAGCAATCTTTCTAGTCCTAGCCAGCACCGATCCCACCCGTGTATTCAGGTACGCCGACGTGGGGTCCAACATCAAGGCCATTCGCAAATACTTGAGGAGAGACTCGTGATCGCCTGCGGCCTCAGCAGTTTCAGCAAGCAAAAAGAAATAGCCGGGATCCTTTTCGAGGTCCGGTATTGTTATGGCACTTGGTTGCCTCGTTGGGTTCTTTGCTTCACTTGCATGAGTCGCAAAAACTATTACGCATAGGACTATTAGGACATGAACCAGAGTTAAGAGGCCGCGTACGAAAGGGGTCATAAATTTCTTGCTCGTTTAATATTTCATTAGCGCAGCATAAAGGCCGCGATCCATCATCATAGCATCTCGTTTATCCACGAGAAAAGAGCGAGACAGTGGACGGAAGTTTTGTTCCGTCAGTGCAATGGATGCGTGCAGCAGAGACTTGGACCATGAAAGTGGTCCAAGTCGGCACAATGTTTCTCTCCTGAACGACCATCTTGTCAGTGCCTCAGCGATTCGATGGCATCGGCGTATGGGGGATGGCCAAATATTGCGCTTCCGGCCACCAGGGCATTGACACCGCTTTCAATCAGCCGCCTGGCGTTGTGGGGTGTCACTCCACCGTCGACCTCGATAAAAATATCACGCCGAGACTCTCTCAGCATATCTCGCAACGCGACTACCTTGGGGATCATGTTTTCTATGAATGCTTGCCCTGCGAATCCCGGATTCACCGTCATGATCATGATCACATCCAACTCCGGCAAGACATGCCTAATTGCCTCCAGGCTGGTGGCTGGATTCAGAGCAACACCCGCTTTCATGCCATATTCGCGAATCTGCCCAAGAACCCTGTGAAGATGCTGGGTGGCCTCGGGGTGTACATGAAGAATGTCGGCTCCGGCAGCCTGGAAATCGGCCACGTAGCGCCCGGGATCCATGATCATGAGGTGAACGTCCAAGGGGATACGGGCGACTTTCTTAATTGCCGATACCACCAAAGGCCCAATGGTGAGGTTGGGGACAAATATGCCATCCATAACATCCACGTGAAGCCAATCAGCGCCCGCATTTTCCACATCGGAAACTTCTTGGCCCAGTCGGGAAAAATCCGCCGATAGCAACGAAGGTGAAATAATGACAGCTTTATGACGGTTCATTCACACTGCTCACAAAACAAAATAAATAGGAAGCGGCCCACCGGACACGTACGGGGTCCCGTAGTGGAAAGTGAGGACACGATTAGAGAGAATTCACATGCCATGTCCGGGTATCCGATGTCCACAGTTGGGACAGTCCCCGCCCTCCCGAGTACGCGCCTTAAGTCTATATCCCATTCTTTCTATTACAGGGTTCGAACACTCCGGGCAGAGAGTCTTCTCTCCCTCTTCCCCAGGAACGTTTCCTGTATAAACGTATTCCAGCGCCGCATCCATCCCTTGTGCTCTCACAGCGCGCAACCTCTCAACTTCGGGAGGTGGAATGCCCTGTTCTTTGTACCTGGGGTAATTACGGCTGACATGCCACGGTGTCTC
>JAUPKT010000144.1 GCA_030837305.1 Thermodesulfobacteriota bacterium | reverse complement strand
GCAAAGAGGCTCCAATCATACAACCCAGCAAGACTATTATTGCGTTGAATACCCACTTTTTCATTACTCGATCTCCCACGATCATTAGTTATGAGTTTTCCATTTGTTTTGGGTCAGGGTTAAATCCTTTCCGCATGGGTAGTTTGTTCCGATCATTACTTTTTATAAGGCCATTAAAACGAGGCACACCTCAGAGTAATGCAACTGTCACTTGTGAGCGGTCAGTTTCTTCTCGCGAAGCTCCTGGGCAGCCCCCCGGAACATGATCATCATGATGTAGACGCAGATGGATCCTACAGCGCCGAGGATAAGAACTGTGGCGGACATATTCCACCCTATTTGCTTAAGAATCACTGAAATCATGCACGCAACCACCGCGAGGCCAAAAGCGACTCTTATGCCCATTCCTTTAGCGTACTTTGTCGCCACTGTCCCGATCTGAGCGCCAATAGCAGCTCCGGTAAGCATCACAACAAACCCCAACAGCTCGATGCGACCGTAGCGTCCGAAAGTAAAAGTGCCCCATAGACCGGAGATCGCCACCTCGAACAAGTCGGTGCCCACTGCGATGTGCGTTGGGCAGCCAACGAGATAAACGAGAGAAGGCATACGAATCAATCCACCACCGATTCCCAGGAAGCCTGCCAAAACGCCGGTAACAAAACTCACGAAAATGGGAAGCCACATGGAGCATGTAATACCTGCGTTCTTGAAGTGCATCATGGGCGGGATCTTAACCTTATGGAGGGTCTTGTACCAGGTGACACCCTCGGTGCCGTGTCGATCCTCGATCCCTGCCTTCTTCTTCCGAACGGCCTTAAAGTAATCGTAGAAAACCATGACAGCGATGAGTGCCAACACGATGACGTAGGCATACCGTACCACAGATTCCACACGACCCAAACGCTCCAGCCACATGACCACCGCTGCTCCGCATTCAATGCCTCCCACCGTCCCAACTACCATGATGAGACCCAGCTTGTAGTCCACGTTGCCGAACTTGGAATGCCGAAGGGTTGATATCATGGATTTTCCGGCCATGTGCGCGATATCGGTTCCGATGGCGAACGCCATGGGAAAACCCAGGATGTTAAGACCAGGAGTAACCATCCAGGCGCCACCCATGCCAAAAAACCCGCCTATTACGCCGACGGAGAAACCAATCAACACGAGACCAGGCCAGAATATCTCTACGCCTGCTATCGGCATGTACATATATAACCAGTCCATGCTTATAACCTCCTAAATGAAGAAATGTCAGTGCTCAACGATTGTCCTGTGCTCAAGATCAATTCCCGTGCGTTTCATGATGAAGTCGGCAATAAGACCCAATGACATGCCGTAAACCAGGGTGATGATCAAACACCATATTCCGTATAAGGTGAGATTGGTGTTATACACATTCATGAAATATATCTCCCACCACGCGGACACTCGTCTGGTGTCCGCCACCACGATCAGTTCCGTTCCCCCGGCTCCTGCAGCAAACACGAACTCCGGAGCGAAGAGGCACGCCACACATAGCGCGGTTGCCAAGAAAGATTTCCTACACATGAAATGATGACCTCCTTGTTTATGGTATAAGTTGAAGAGTTCATTTCGTCGTTGTGTTCTTTGCAACCAGCGTGCCAAGAGAATTCTGGAGAGTTGCTGTAGGAAATAGCAGTCGTGAATAACCATGAGTAAACACGAACCCCTGTCGAAATTCTTTACATAATGTCAAGAATGGAACGAACTATTCCATGGCAATCGCTTCTGAGGACAACGTGATCACAAGGCCTCCCCAGAGGAAACAGAATTGAAGGCCTACCTGGCGTAGGACACTAAATGTACTTGGAGGACTTGATCAAGGAATCCTGATATAAGGGGCACATTTCTTGCTCTAAAAAAATGGGATGGGTTGTGTGTCGTCCTTTACAGGACTCCAATTATCTGAGAAAACCGTGCCATGAAGTTCCCTTAGGATAACCCAATGGAATCACTCATCTCCAGACTTAAAATGCGGGTGAATCAATGGAGGTCTTCCGGAAACAAGGTTTCAAAAGACCAGGTTTCCAGGATCTTCAGGTTCCGGTACGCCTGTTTCAAAGACCTCCTATCCTCGAACACTGAAATACTCAATACAATAAGTGACTTTGAAGAGAAGTTGAGAGGCCAGGACATATTTGGAATGTCGTACGTCCGGTCTCAGGCTACTCGAGCCGTTTTCCACTGTTTAAGGATGGCGAAGAGTTTAGACGACCTCTCTCATCACAGATACCCCATGCTGTTTCCCGTGGTGGACAGACTCAATCAAGCCATAAAGGAAGAACTGGGAAAGAGAAGAGACCTTGCACTCACTGAGTACGTAATGTGCTATTCGTCGATAACAAAGGAAATGGTGGATTGGGTGGGCGCGAAGAATGCTAACCTAGGCGAATTGTTAAATAAAACTCATCTCCCAATTCCACGAGGCTTTGCCATAACAACAAGGGCCTACGAACACTTTATTGATTCAAACGATCTTTATGAGGAGATCAATCGTCTGAGGAGGAACCTCCTGATTGACCGAGGAGATCCTTCACTGACCGAAAGTGTCAGTGAGAGTATCCAAAGTCTCATATGTGCATCACCCATACCGGATGACCTTGCTGATGCCGTATTGACGACTTATGATGAACTGGTACGAGGAGGGGCTTCCACGCATGACTTACCATGTCCTGACCTGAAGGTTGCTATGAGAAGCAGTGCCATAGGCGAAGACAGTGAATTGTCTTATGCGGGCCAGTATCTCTCCATACTCAACGTGCCTCGGGAAAAACTGCTGGACGCCTACAGGCAGATTATCTCAAGTCTGTTTTCGTCTCGTGCATTATCCTACAGATTAAACAAAGGGATTAGAGACGAGGACATCGCCATGAGTGTTGCCTGTATTGAGATGATCGACTCGGTGGCAAGCGGGGTCATGTATTCACGGCATCCTTTTCATTTGGATGAGAATTGCGTCCTGATCAATGCAGTATGGGGTCTGGGTCCATACGCTGTGGACGGTGTCGTAACGCCGGACACGTATACACTCACCAAGGAGGAGCCACCAAAGATGCCTTCGCCTGTGGTGTCTTACAAACCGGTTAAACTAGTCGCAGGAGAAAAGGAAGGGGTGGAAGAAAAAGAAGTAGCGCTCGATCAGCGAAATAAGCCGTGCCTCACTCCCGAGCAAGCAAAGACGCTGGCACTTTACGCTGTGAAGCTTGAAAATCATTATGAATATCCCCAGGACATTGAATGGGCCATACATCCCGATGGAAGAATTCTCGTCCTCCAGACACGCCCCCTACACCTCGAAGAGTTCGAGAAAGACGGGGTGAAGACATTCCCGCGCCTTGACAAATACCCCCTCGTCCTTGAAGGGGCGGCGGTGGCAGTCCCCGGCGTAGGCTCAGGACCAGTATTCTTGGTCGATTCAGACCAAGACCTCGTAAATTTTCCGGACGGTTCAATACTCGTCTCGAGGCATTCGTCTCCCCAGTTTGTCATTGTGATGCGAAAGGCCCGAGCGATTGTGACAGAGGCCGGCAGCGTAACCGGGCACATGTCGTCCCTGGCTCGAGAATTCGGAGTTCCCACTATTCTGGATGCAAAATCTGCGATTTCCCTGCTCAAGAAAGACACAATCGTTACTGTGGATGCATATTCAGGCCGCATCTACGAGGGTGTGGTTCCTGAACTCGTGTCGCTTCAACGAACACGTGAGTCCGCCATGAAAGACACACCGGTCTTTCAAACTCTGAAAAAAGTGGCTGCATACATAACCCCTTTGAATCTCGTAGACCCAAAGGCTGAGAATTTTAGGCCTGATGCCTGCAAGACAATTCATGACGTCACGCGTCTTGTCCATGAACTTTCTTACCAGGAGATGTTCGCAATAAGCGATGTGGTTTCGGACACAGATGGGGGAGGGGCTCTTAAATTGGTCGCTCCCATACCCCTGGATCTTCGCATCATTGACCTCGGCGGCGGTCTGTCCGGAGTGAGTGCCTACACCAGGCAAGTTACGGTTGACAAGGTCACCTCAGTCCCCTTCAAGGCCCTGCTCACAGGAATGCTTTGTGAAGATCTGAGATCCGTTGGGCCTCGCCCTATCGATTTTGGCGGCTTCTTCTCTGTCATCAGAGAACAAATGGTGAATCCCAAGGTCTTGTCCGAGAGATTTGGCGACAGAAGCTATGCAATCGTCGCTGACAAGTACCTGAATTTCAGCTCAAGAATAGGGTACCATTATAGTGTGCTGGACTCTTATTGTGGGGAAACGGTCAACAAGAACTACATTTCCTTTTCGTTCAAGGGCGGTGCTGCAGACGAAATCCGGCGCAATAGGCGAGCGAGGGCCATTGCCCTTATCTTTGAGTCTCTCGGCTTCATGGTGGATGTGAGAGAGGACAGACTGACTGCCAGATATTACAAATTTGAAAAGTTGATCATAGAATCCAAGCTTGAGATGATAGGCCGGATGTTACAGTTCACGCGACAGATGGATATGCTCATGCACAGCGAAGCAAGCGTCGAGATCTTGGCTAAGAATTTCTTGGCAGGGAATTACCAACTCGATGGCGCAATTTCCGCCGAAGCCTCATGATAAGGCAACTTAGATCGTCTCGCTCCCCCGGTCAACAAGCATTTTCCTCGCGGCCTTTCTGTCAAGAGCGTTTTCTATCTTTTCCAGCAGTTCCTCCGTATGGTAGGGTTTCAGAAGGTAGTCATAGGCACCAAATTTCATGACCTCCTGCACAGTATCAATGGAGGCGTATCCAGTCAGGACGATGACCTCGACGCGAGAGTCCACTTTCCTTACTTCCGACAACACTTGGACGCCACTCATCTCCGGCATTTTCATATCGAGAATCATGACATCCCAGACCTCTTCAATGACCTTCCGAATCGCCTCTTGCCCAGTACCGACAGCATGGGCATCATATCCGTGAGCTTTGAGAAGCTTGCCCATCGTCATCCTAAATCGCTCCTCGTCGTCAACAATGAGTATTCTTGATTCGGAAGTGGCCATGAGTCATCTCCGTCCAGTCTGAGTTTCTCGAACAGGCAAATGAATAGTAAACTTTGTGGCCATGCCCTTCTCACTGGACACGGTAATCCGGCCTCCAAGCATCTCGATCATGCCGCGACAGAGTGCTAAACCTAGGCCAAGACTTTCTCCCTTGTCCTTTGTCGAGTAGAAAGGAACGAATACCTTGTGAAGATCCTCTGGGGAAATTCCGCAACCATTGTCTTCAACGCTAACCTCAATACAATCATGGGCATACCGGGAGATTACGGAGACGTTGCCGCAATCCCCAACTGCTTGGACTGCATTCACCAACAGGTTAAGGATTACTTGTCGAAGCATGGGTCCATCGCTTAATATCACCGGCAGATTTTCTCTGAGGTCAAGCCCTATCTCAATATTTTTGCCGGATCGGTCGCGGCGAACAAGATTAGCCATCTCTCTGATAATTCCATTGATGTCTACAGATTGGGCCACAGGCTCTCCTCTTCGAGCCAAATGAATAAGCTTCTCGATGATTTCCTTGCAACGATCCACCTGCCGAACAATGAACTGTACTGATTCTCTGCAATCCTGGATTTCCCTTGAATGCTCCAGCCCCGACGTCTGCAATAAATGCTCTATCCATGCCGACTCCTGGGCGATTATCCCTAGAGGATTGTTTATTTCATGAGCGATAGCACCGGACAACTCATTCAAAGAAACCTGGGACGGTGAGATTTCGTGACGTGGTTCCGGAGAAATCTCCCGGCAGGTGGCTGCTTTAATCCTCTTTTGCACTCTGGTGGAAGCATAAAGGGAAATGGAACTCAGCGTCAGCGCTGCAACCGCGTAAGACAATCCCGGACCAAGGGCCAGAGGAATCGCAAAGAACAAGAATAAAATACCTGGAAGGTAACACTCTATTGTCTCAAAAGGTATGTGATGTTTTCCACGCATGTATTAAACATTTTTTCTCAAGTCGCGGTCGATAGAAGTTACCATAGGGGAAAATTATTATTTACCAATTCGATCTTCCTCGATCCTCTTTCGCTCATAGGCATTCACCAATTGCTGAAGGAGTTCATCAAAGGGAACAGGTTTCATGACATAATTATAGGCGCCGAGTTGCAGGCCCTGTATCCCCGACTCAACTGACCCGTGCCCGGTCAACATGATTACTTCCATGAGGGGTTTTTTCTTTTTCATCTCACGGAGGGTTTGTATACCGTCCATGCCGGGCATTTTCACATCGAGAATGCACACATCAAAGTCGTGGTCATCTAACATCTTCAGTGCATCTTGACCTCTCGTAACACCCTCCGAAGGGAGGCCTTTGGATCTCAACCTCCTAACCATCGTGTCAATGAAATCTTCCTCGTCGTCGACAACAAGTACACGAAAGCTCTCCATTACAGCCTCCAACCGTTACTTACACAATGAATCGATCAACTATGGATCAGGCTCTCCCGGTTCCCGTAACAGGCAGGGTAATTTTAAATGTGGAGCCGCAGCCGACCTCGCTGTCTACCGTGATCGTCCCGCCCAATTTCTCTATGATACTGTAACTTATAGACAATCCCAACCCGGTCCCCTCGTTGGCACTCTTCGTCGTAAAGAAGGGATCAAAAATCTTACTCATCTTATCTTTCGGGATTCCAGGCCCCGTATCCGATATCTCCACGTGTATTTTTCCAGAATTGCCGTTCCTGTGCTCCGTTACTATTGATATGGAACCCTTTTTCCCAATGGCATCAATTGCGTTGTCAACGATGTTCAGAAAAACCTGCTGCAACTGAGCCTGATCCGATGTTATTCTTGGCAGTCCTTCATCCAAATGCATCTCAATGGCTATGTCACGATGCCGAGCTTCTGTCTCCAAGAACGTGATTGTCTCTTTCAAAATCTCATTCACATCTATCAAATCTTGCGTGGGTTCCATTCTTCGGCCAAAACGAAGTAAACGATGTGTTATGGACCTACACCTCTCCAAGTGGCGTTCGATTTTCCGGATGCACTCTTGAAATTCTTCGAAGTTCTTGCTGGCCGAGATGTCCTCCTCCTCAAGCAGGTCCTTCATCCAGCCTGCCTGATCACTGATGATCTGAAGAGGATTATTAATCTCGTGAGCTACTCCCGCCGCCATCTTTCCCAGGGCCGCCATCTTGCTGGATTGCATGACAAGATCGTCACTCTTGGCTTTCTCCTGTTCAACCCTGATGAGTTCGTTGGTCATTGACCGGGTTACTACAATTGTTCCGACTGCCACACACAGAATCCCCGCAAGCAGTATTATCCCCTCCCAATAACGAGCCTCAAACAACGGAGCCATTTCTTCGGACGCGTCTTCCCGAACGACCAGAGTCCATCTCGGATTGTTCAATTGACTCGCTGCAAAGAACGTCTCAACGCCGTTTAGCACGGCTGTGTCGATGGTCGTGCCGACCGAAGAGCTGAAATCCGGAGTCTTCGGCGCCTCTAAGAGTCGCCCACTGAAACGAGGAGCTGTTTGAAGAATATTGCGGCTGTTGACGATGAATGCATCACCCTTCTTACCAAGCTGACCTAGTCTCACGATGTTGTCTATGATTTCGGTGTTGATCGTCGCTCTCAGAATCCAGGTCTGACTTCCCTCTCTGCGTGTCACCGCAATTATGAAATGAGGGATCTTTCGAAATCCCAAGAAGACGTCACTGATAAAAACTCCAGACTCCATGACGGATCGAAACCAGTCCTCATGCGCGTAATTAACTCCTTTGAGCTTCTCGTAATGAGGTCCGACATAAGCCAAGTGTGTCCCATTCTGGTCTATCACTCCTATGTCAATAAAAGACTTTGATCGAGATTGAATGGTGCTGAACACTTGGCTCAGATATGCTTCCTCGACAAGCGTGTATAATGTGTGTGTGTTGGCTAATGTGACGAGTTGAGCTACCCGTTCTTCAAGAAAGATTTCTAATGCGCTCTTTCGATTCTGGACAAGTATCCTTAATGTTTCTGTAATTTTCTGGCTATAGGCTTTGCTAAATTGCGTATATATGGTGAAACCGAGAACCAGCAACGGTATCAGTGAGAAGCATAACGACATAATGACGATTCTGAGTCGCAGTCTCTTGTAGTGAATACCTTTATCTATCATGTTGCCGCCACCAAGAAGTTTGCCTTCATAAGCGCTTGGCCATGATGTCTGCAATGAATGTGCCAGGAACGGCTAAACCTTACACTACTCTTTTCCCAATGGAGCCGGCCAAAGAGAACAGGGCAAGTCGGCCTATGATTAGAAGTGAAGCTGTCAGTATTTCTTACACTTTGTAAAAACAGCCAGAGAAGAAAAGATTCAGATAAGACTCTCAAGAGGTTGTTGATTCACTCTTCGAATTGCATTACGTTTCTCCTGGCTCTCACTGTCTCGAAGCTTGAAAAAGCGGACAAGCTCCATCATGAAATACAAGAATCTTCCCTTTACTGCATTCGTTCTGGCCGGCGGCTTCGGAACAAGGCTAAAGGCGGTTTTGGCCAACTGCCCTAAACCTATGGCACCCGTCGATAACAAACCTTTTCTCGAAATTCTCATTGAATCTCTTTTTCAAAAAGGTGTACGCGATATTGTCCTCCTAACGGGTTACATGGCAGACGTGATCGAGGAACATTTCCAATCCAAAGGCCCGTTCTCAATCAAGTTTTCCCGCGAGCCCGTACCACTTGGCACAGGGGGGGCGGTCAAAAATGCGGAATTCTTAGCGACCGATCCTACCCTGTTGGTAAACGGAGACACTTTCTTTGATGCGGACCTGGAGGGACTTCTGGACTGGCACACCAACATGAAGGTCGCTGCCACCTTGTCGCTCGTTGAGGTGGAAAATACATCCAGGTTTGGTAGCGTATCACTTCATCCAAATGGACTCGTCGAGGGATTTCAAGAGAAAGATACGAAGAACGACCGGAAGGGTTTCATCAACGCGGGCTTCACCCTGTTGTCACTGGAGACGATCAAATGTTTGCCCGAAGAGCAACAATTTTCCATGGAACAGGAGATATTTCCTCTTTTGGCACAGTCTCACCAAATGACCG